>JALONS010000139.1 GCA_025454855.1 Arcicella sp. | reverse complement strand
GGCATATTTTCATCTAAAAAAACGACATCAAATTTCTTTTTCTCCACTTCTTCCAAAGCATCCGCCCCCGAGTTTACGGGTGTTACTTCATAGCCTTTTTGAGTAAGAAACATAATGTAAGGTTTGAGCAAATCTATTTCGTCATCTGCCCAGAGGATTGAATATTGCATGTATTTCTGATGGTTTGTTGTTGGAATTCCATTTCAGATTCCAATGTATTTTTATAACAATGAAAAGGATGCACTTTTATTGTCTGTTTTGAGTTAATTATTGTTAAATACTTTCGTAAAACTCTGAGTTGATTCATATCTAATTATCAGGGTCTTCCCACTTCGGAATGCTACTGTTTATCCTGATGTAGTTACCTTCTGTTGAGGCATTATGACCAAAACCACACTCATAAGCATTTTCTACAAAATCAACCCTGGCTCCGTTTTCCAAGAACGTAATGATAAATTTACATTTTCCATATTCGTTATTACTGTAAATTGCCTTGTTATTAGTATATTTCAATACCGTTTTCCCAATTTCTGCTATGTTATAGGCTGGGGAAGCCGTAACGTTGCTAAAACTTATCGCAATTCTATCAGCTCCCATTTGCTGTACTAACATCTCGCCTACTCCGCCTTCTTCCCCAAAACTATATCGGTATGTTCCTGTTACACTTTTTAAAACTTTTCGAGGTATTACTTGTTCCTTTACCTTGTTCAAAGATAGTGTTAAGTCTTTTGCTTTGCTATTTACGGAATTCCAAATGCCCGTTATTTTATCTCCTTTGATAGTTGCCGAATAGATACCCGTTACTTGTCCGTCGGGCATCAATTCATGGCAGAAAAGGGTATTTTCCGTCTGATAACCAATAATTGTAATAGGGATTCCTTTTTTCTTATAGACAACATTACCGAATACCGTTCCCTTATCAAAAGTAAGGGTTAATGTAATGGGAATTTTACCATTGATATTACCATCAAAAGTTTTGGTTAAAACACCTTGGGCATTAGTTAATGCACTGATAAACAACAAAATACAAAGAAACAGTTGATTTATTTTCATTTTAGACTTTATTTGGCAAATACGAAAACAGCCTCCTTTTGAGAGACTGCTACGCTAAATTTTCAATCCATTAACTTTCCTCTACTACCACCCCATTTTCGCATTTCAGAATCCGAGCGGGGAATTTTCGAATCATGTCAAAATCATGAGTTGCCATCAAAATAGCCGTTCCTGCTTTGTTAATTTCATGAAAAAGTTTAATAATCTGTTCCGAAACCTCAGGGTCAAGATTCCCTGTGGGTTCATCCGCAAACAAAATTTGGGGTTCGTTAAGCAATGCACGGGCAATTACCACTCTCTGTTGTTCGCCGCCTGAAAGTTGATGAGGCATTTTGTCTTTGGCAGCCGACATTCCTACTTGCATTAATACTTCAGCAATACGAGCTTTCATTTTAGCACGGTCTGTCCAACCCGTAGCTTCCAATACCCAAAGCAAATTTTCATTGACATTTCTATCCATAAACAACTGAAAATCTTGGAAAACCACGCCAATTTTCCGCCGAAGAAACGGACGCTCGGCTGGTTGAAGTTTTTCAATTTCGTAGCCAACTACTTTAGCTTTACCCTGTTGTAGCCAAAGGTCAGCATAAAGTGTTTTCAGCAAAGAGCTTTTCCCGCTTCCTGTTCGTCCAATCAAAAAAACAAATTCTCCTTTATGAATAGAAAAATTAACATCGTGTAATACAATACGCTCTTTTTGATAAATAAAAGCATTCGCTACCGAAACAACTGGCTCTGAGCTAAACATCATTGGGTTATTGGGATTAATTCTGAATTCAAAGATAAAAATATATTACTGATTTGGAAAAATTAACGAATAATTGATGTGGTAAGTAATAAAACAAATTGATTGATACTGTGAATAGTGCCATGATATCATAGCGACATATCGCATACGCCCACATTTTGATAATTTGAGCCTTAAACAAATGATTATCAAGCCAAAACGAAAATTTTTGATTAAGACAACTGTTTTTCAAAGCAGATTTGAATAGCTATGATGGAAATATGACACAAATATTAGGGGAAAAATATTGAACCAAAACTATCAAGACTTGTTATATTAAAACTGTGTTATGAATTTATTAAATTTGTACCCTATTAAAAACAACCACTCATAAGTCGCCAAAATGTCCAAATTATCCCCAGAGCATAAATTTTTTGATGTTTCAGATTACGGAAGACCCATTGCCAAGTTCTGTGCCAATATCCTTAAAAATACAAGTGCTACCCCCGTTCAAGTTACCTTGGTTTTTGGCATCTGTGGCTTATGTGCCGTGTATGGTATTCTTCACGGATTTTATGTAACGGCAGGCTTATTGTTGATTCTCAAGTCAATAATTGATGCCATTGATGGTGAATTATCCCGCCTCAAAAAAACGCCTTCTTACACGGGCAGATACCTTGATTCTATTTTTGATATTATCCTGAATTTTTTGGTATTGATGGCAATTGGCTACGTTTCGCAGCTTTCAGTGTGGCTTATCTTGATGGCGTTTGCTTGTTTGCAACTGCAGGGGACACTCTATAACTATTACTATGTGATTTTAAGAAATAATTCTGCGGGAGGAGATGCTACCAGCCAAATTTTTGAAACTAAAACGCCCAAAGCATTACCAGGAGAAAAACAAAAAACGGTGAATATTTTGTTTACGCTCTATATTTTCCTCTACGGAATATTTGACCGAACCATCTATGCCATTGACCCCCATGCTTATAAGATGCAGTCTTTCCCCAACTCTGGTTCATGACAATGTTGTCGTGTTATGGTTTAGGCTTTCAACTTCTCATTATTGCCGTCATGCTATCTTGCGGACTGATAAACGCCATCATTCCTTTTTTTATTTTTTATACTGGATTGGTGTTTGCTTTTATTGGTTTTCGGAAGGTTTTTTTAAGTTTGAGAACTGTCTCATATTAGCACTGAGTATCTCGAAGCTCCATGTCATATCCATATCACAAAATCTACAAAGCCCACCTTTTAGAGGTGGGCTTATAGAGAAGCATTCCGCCAAATGCTCCATATTTTCAGGAATTAGCAAGAGAAATATTATCTCCTTTACGAATTAATTACTATTCAATCGTCCGTATTTTCTTCTGTAATCAAAAGGGACTACTTGATTATTTTTCTTGAAGGCGTTACAAAAGTTACTGTAACTGCTAAAGCCTAAATCAAAGGCAATTTGACTAATTGGGATATTGGTATCTATCAATAATGATTTTGATTTTTCAATTTTTCTTGATAAAATATATTGATAGGGAGAAACCGCTAAATACTTGATAAATAGTTTGATAAAATGATGCCTTTGCCATTCTGTTAATTCAACTAATTCATCGATTTCAAGTTTTTTGTCTATGTTATCATTGATATACCGAACCACCTGTTTCAAATAATAGGGGGTGGTTTCGATGGGCGTGTCAGGCTCTTTGGGCAAATCTATTCTCTTGTAACTACAATTATTCAAAATAATAGATACATTGGTAATTAAATCACTGGCTTTGAAAGGTTTGACGATGTAACCGTTTGGTCTTGTTTCCTTTACTCTGTCTAACGTCAGATTATCAACATAAGAAGTAATGTAGAGGTAAGGAATATGTTTTTTTTCTAATAAATAATGTCCTAATGCTATGCCATCTTTACTTTTATTCAGATTGATGTCAATGAGGACAATATTCGGGCTATCTGCCTCTATGTGAGTAATGGCAGCTTCCACCGAATTAGTGTCAATACATACTTCATAATTAACTTCTTCTAATATTGCCTTGATGTGCATGGCGATTAAGGCTTCATCTTCAACAACAAGAATCTTGGGTTTCATAGCTTAGTAAGAGATATTTTTAAAATGAATAATATATCGCATTCCTGCATTATTTTGTATTTCTAAAACCCCATTGATTTGGTTTACCAGTTGTTTTACCAGTTCTTGTCCCAAGGTTTTTTTAGAAATTTCTTTTTCTGTCATGCCAACGCCATTATCTTTTACCACAATTTCAAAATCATCCTCTTTTTGTTTCATTGCCACGGTGATAATACCCTCGGAGCGATTTACAAAAGCGTGTTTGTAGGCATTACTAATCAATTCGTTGATAATCAGCCCTAATGGAATGGCAGTTTGAATATCAAAGTACAAATCTTCCATCTCAATTTGTATCTGAATATTTTGTACCAAATTACCATTGGAGCCGATAATTAAGTGTGTTAGTTTATGAAGGTAATCCTTGAAATCAACTTTGCTCAAATCACCAGTGTTGTATAAATTTTCGTGAATGAGCGACATGGAGATAATTCTGGACTGACTAATCTCAATAAAATCATCCATACTCATTCCTTTTTCCTTAGACTGTACATACAACAAACTCATCACCAATTGCAAATTATTCTTAACCCTGTGATGAATTTCTCGGAGCAGTGTTTCTTTTTCAACCAATGATTTCTGGACTATTAATTTTTCGTTTTCAATAATGAGATTCTTATTTTTGATAGTTCTAAAGTTTTTTACATAAATAAGTATAGATAAAACCGCAATGACAAGCAGAATAGAAATGTAAAATAGATAATTATTTTTATCTGAAATTTCCATTTGCTTTCTGAGCTGTTCTATTTTTAACGATTTTATCTTATTCTCCTTCTCAGTAACATCCAACTCAACTTCGAGTTGATGTAATTTGTTTTTGTTGTCAAGCTCATATTTTTGTGCCAACAAATTATATTTTTTTTCAGTATAAAACGCTACTTGGTTGTAATTCCCCAAGGCTTTCTCCAATTCAATTTTAGTATCATATCCTATGTTTTTCATATTAAATGACACACTATCAACTAATGCTAATGATTTGTTTGTAAATAATTGGGCTGTTTTAGTATCCCCCAATTCTATACAAATTTTGGCTTTTTGTGAGTACACATCAATCTGATATTCACCTTTGGAAGGAGGATAAGTTAACACTTTGTCTATAAAGTAATTTGCTTTTTTGTAATCTCCAATATTATAATACAGATAAGCAATTACAAATTGTATATCTCCTGTATTCATCATAAAACCCTGTTCTTCATAGTATTTTAAGCAAATTAAGGAAAGTTTCAATGCTTCACTTAGGCGATTCGTTTCACTTAAAATAAGAATATTGGTGTATAAAGTACTATGAATAGATTTAGGACTTTGGGAGAAAGTCTTTGCTATACTGTTATACTCTAATGCTTTATCATAATTTGATTTTCGCCTGTGGATATTTGCGATTAAATTATAAATCTCGTATTTTTTTACAGTGATATTTTTATTTAATAGTAGTTGTTTTGAGTAAAGCATAGCTTTATCATATTCGCCAGTATCATAGTATAAATAGGCCAAAGAGTAGTATATATTGGCTTCATATTGGCGATTTTTTGTGTAGGGCATTTTTAATAATTTATTTAGTAAAAGGGTGCTTTTTTCGTACTCTCCTTTGTAGGATAAATAAATTCCTAACAGAGAACCAACCCGTAAATAATTATCCCAATCCTTAATACTATAAAATAACTGACTACTTTTTTGGGCATCAATAATAGCTTGTTTGTTATCATCATATAGGGTACTTATTTTACTTTTATTCAAATAATAGTACCCGTAGCCTTGTACAGACTTGTTTTTTTTTGCATGATTCAGTAAAGCCTCATTACACTTTATAAATTGTTTAAAATCATATTCATCATAAATGTGGCAAAGCTCTTGATAGTGATTAATTCTTTTAGCTTCATTTTCCTCTTCATTAATTAACACATACAAACTATCCACCCTTTTTTGATACCCGTTTTGCGAATATAAAAAAGTGATTTTTAAAAAGAATAATCCTAAAATTACTATGTGTTTCATACCTTTTTGTGTTTTAGCAAAGGTAGGTTTTTTACTGAAATGGCACTCAAAATTATGAGTGCCATTTGCAAGATTACTATTTAGATTCTTCCGCTGTTGTTAATATTTTGGTTTAGAGATAACAATAGCTTGCTGTGTTGTATTATCATTTTTCCCTTGACTGGGAGAACCACTTTATCCCCACGGCTCAGTGTTTCACGGGGTAGCCCAGACCAGCCGACTTCCGAAAACAAAAACTCGAACAATTTTAATTTATAATTAAAAATCAGTATGTTAAGTTACTTTCGCAAGTTGTCTGGTGAGGACACCAGCCAAGGGAAGGAACGGCTGAAAACCTACGACCAGATTCAGTGTAATAGTGATTTAATCACCAGCTTCATTTTGTAAGCAAACTACAATTGTAGCAATTCCTGATACAATACATGTTCCATATGCTGCAGTTTTAGCAATGGTAGCACAATAAGTTGTTTCAGCCGTAACAACTGGCAAAAGAGTTGGGGTTGCAATACCTCCTGTAAAATATACAACAGCTATATCCCAAGCGGCTGACACCGCAAAACAAGTACCTAATACTGCTGCTTCTATTTTAGTAATAGAACCACAAACATCTTTAACTACATTATAAAGAGCACCAAGGCAAACAACTATCTCAGAAAAGTTCAAAGAACCTACAGCTCTTATTACATCCCTTTTTTCATTAATTGATAGGTCGTTAAATTCAGGATATTTATTATTTACGGTCTCCAATGAAATAATTGTTTTATTACATAATTTCTCAAAACTTTCTTTTTCCTCAACTGAAATTTTTTCACTATTTTTCTCCTTTGCAAGCAAAATCTCTTCTGAAAGCTTTTTAGCTAAAGCTAATTTAAAAAATTTGACAACATCCTTATCTTTCCCCATTTTCTGGACTAATGCATCATTGTTATAATTAGCTGCTCTTGAAATGTTACTACAAAATCCATTTTGTAATAATATTACCATCGTAATTATTAATATTTTTTTCATTTTTTCGTTTGTTTAAAATTAATTAGAAGAAACTGAACACGATCTTGCAATACCTCCAATAGGATTTAAAAAGTTGGAAGGTATAAGGTATCTACCATTTGCATTTACTTGAATCGTGACTCTTTGATCAGTTGAAGCAGTACCCGTGTTCCTAAAAAACCTGATATAACGAGTGCCTTGTGTATCATTTACTATCCGAGCAATTGAAAACCCACTTCTTATATTATCTAACATTACTACAATGGCGTGAGAATATTGATATACATCACCGCTAAGTTTCGAAATTTGGACACCTGGTATTAAAGTATTGAAATCGCTCATACTTCTAAGTCTTACAAAATTTGTTACATTTGAATTAGTAATTGTCAAATGAACATTATTAGCGAAGTTCCTAAAGTAGCCTTGGTCTATAATTGTTCCTAAACCTGTAACTCCTAAGACATTATCACCGAAATCACCTAAATCAGTAAAGGTATCTGGGTAAGTGGTTGTAGCAGTAGCTTGTACACTCTCTGTTACTTTCACATCTTGTTCTATTTCAGAGTTAAATTTGCGGTAAGAAGCCTCAGTAGAATAAAAATCAACTTCTTTTATTTCTGGGTTGTAAAAAACAACGTGTGCATTCTTCATCATTGCTTCTATTTTCTTACTATCATTCGTAATCACTCCATCTATTTTGAAATTCTTGTATTCACTTAATACACTTCCTTCAGTAAATAAGTCAGTTTTGGAAATCTGTTCGCTTGCTTGTGGAATCTCATCTTTAGCACATGACCATTGTAGCACCATCATTAAGGCTATGGCAAAATACTTTAATTTTGTATTTTTCATGATTATTTATTTTTTGGTTCTCCCTACTCTCTTACAGCTTTTCGGGTTACGCTGTTTACTTACATTTTCAGCAAATGCAGTTGGGCGGTTTTTGGAGCGGTTTCATAATTAAGTTTTGGTTTAAAATGATACTTATAAAAATATAACTCAAATGTAGGAAGGGTAAAAATGATAACGCTATTGATTTGTAAGCGGAAATATTGATTTGTGTGATTATTTATCGGTATCAAAAAAAACGGAAGGCTTCGCTTTGAGCGAAGCCTTCCGTAATCCAATCGTAATACCATTACCTCTTATATCCCCACAGACCACTAATCTCACCCCACCTGAAACGCCGTTTCATGCTTAATTTCAGACATGACAAAAATGGAATGCGTACTGCCGATGTTTTCTAAAGAAGCTAATTTGTTCATCAAAAAAGCCTGATATTCACGCATATCATGGACAACGATTTTGAGGATAAAATCATAATCGCCCGAAATATTGTAACATTCCTGCACTTCGTCTAATTGTACAATTTCTTGCACAAATTTTGCTCCTGCTTCCTGTGCGTGTTCTTTCAATCTGATGCTACAAAAAACCATGAGGTCTCTGGAAACTTTCTCCCTATCTACCAAAGCCACATATTTTTTAATAACCCCATCTTTTTCTAATCTCCGTACACGCTCATATACAGGCGTGGGCGAAAGGTTCAGGCGTGATGCCAATTCTTTGGTAGTAAGTAGGGCATCTTGTTGTAAATGTCTAAGAATTTCTTTATCAGTTGAATCTAACTTTATTGCCATATTTTGAAAAGATAATTTATCGTCTGAATGAAAATTAAGTACTCAATTTAGTTATTTAAACTTAAAATTTAATAATTACCAGTAAATATATCCAAATTTTTAAAATAAAATAATTTATTTATCCGATTTTGATAAATTTGTATCAAATCTGAAAATGAAAATATCAGTTCGTGAATAGTTGAAAGGGAAATAGCGTAAATTTGTACTTTACTAAGACTAAACAATACCATGATAACTAATATCTCACAAATTGACCTTGATGGTACATACAGTTATGCTGATTATTTGAAATGGAATTTCAAGGAAAGAATCGAATTGATTATGGGTAAGGTTTTCAGAATGTCTCCGGCACCCGCCATGAAACATCAACGGATTGCTTCTCGTATGACTTCTCAATTATACGATGAATTTAAAGGAAAGCCTTGCGAAGTTTTTTTTGCTCCTTTTGATGTTCGTTTGATTCATAAAGATAAAAAGACCAATAGCGATATTCAAACAGTGGTTCAGCCTGATATTTGTGTAATTTGCGATGAATCTAAATTAGACGAAAGAGGCTGTTTAGGTTCTCCTGATTTGGTAGTTGAGATTCTATCTCCTGGTAATACCAAAAAAGAAATGAGAGATAAATTTCAGGTTTATGAGCAAAGTGGTGTACGTGAATATTGGTTAGTTGAACCCAAAGATTGTTGTGTTTTTATTTACACCCTTAACGATGAAGGCAAATACATTGGACACCGCCCCATGACCGACGACGAAATGATGTATTCGCACATTTTTCCAGCACTAAAAATTGATTTAGCCAAGATATTTGAAGGAATGGTTGAAACTTAGAATCCTTCAAAATACCAAAACAACGTAAAACGTTACCATTATTCAACGCCGATACACTTTGTGCCTTAGTGCCTTTGTGGCTTCGTGCCTACCAAAATATGAATAAACCAAATATAAAAGACGTATTAAAAGACCGAATCCTTGTCCTTGACGGGGCGATGGGGTCATTGATTCAAGAATATAAATTATCCGATGCCGATTATCGTGGCGAACAGTTCAAGGACTTTCCGCATGAGGTAAAGGGTAATAACGATATGCTGTCGATAACTCGCCCCGATGTTATCAAAGAAATTCATGCGAAGTACTTTGAGGCGGGGGCAGACATTGCCGAAACTAACACATTCTCAGGCACTTCCATTGCGATGGCAGACTATCACATGGAAGATTACGTGTATCAACTCAACTACGAATCGGCGAAAATTGCCCGTGAAGTAGCCGATGAATTTACGGCAAAAAACCCTTCAAAACCTCGTTATGTGGCAGGTTCAATCGGACCTACGAATAGGACTTTATCATTATCGCCTGATGTAAACGACCCAGGTTTCAGAGCTGTAACCTTCGATGAATTGGTAGATGCTTATTACGAACAAATTCAAGGTTTGATAGATGGCGGAGCCGATTTACTATTAGTAGAAACCATCTTCGACACCCTAAACGCAAAGGCAGCCCTTTTCGCCATTGACCTTTACCAAAATGACAGAAAAAACGGAACGCTGAGACCTTTGCAAAGTAAGGCGATACCCCGTCAGGAAAACCAATCTCCGACAACTAATCTCCAATCCCTAATTCCAATAATGGTTTCTGGAACGATTACGGATGCTTCGGGAAGAACTTTGTCGGGACAAACCACTGAGGCATTTTTGACTTCCGTTTCTCATTTAGATTTATTATCAGTTGGTCTAAACTGTGCTTTAGGGGCAGATTTAATGCGTCCTTATGTACAAACATTAGCCAAGGAATCTCCGTTTTTAGTATCGGCTCATCCTAATGCTGGCTTACCCAACGAAATGGGTGAATACGACCAAACGCCAGCAGAAATGGCGGTAATTGTGGAAGATTTCTTACAAAATGGATTCATGAATATCATTGGGGGGTGTTGCGGAACCACGCCCGCTCACATTGCCGAAATTGCGAAAGTTGCCGCAAAATACAAACCCAGAATCATTCCCGTTTTTGAACCTATCCAAAAACTATCGGGACTTGAGCCTCTGAAAATTACGAAAGAGACCAATTTTGTGAACATCGGAGAGCGTTGTAACGTAACGGGTTCAAAGAAATTTGCCCGCTTGATTCGTGAAGGAAATTATGATGAAGCCATTTCCGTAGCCCGTGAACAAGTAGAGGGTGGTGCTCAGGTCATTGATGTGAACTTAGACGAAGGGATGATTGATGGAGTTGAAGCAATGAAAACGTTTCTCAACTTGTTAATGGCTGAACCCGATATTGCTAAACTTCCTATTATGATTGACTCCTCGAAATGGGAGGTGATTGAAGCAGGTTTGAAATGTGTACAAGGAAAATCAATTGTAAATTCCATTTCTTTGAAAGAGGGTGAAGCAAAGTTTATTGAATCGGCTGAAAAAGTAAAACGTTATGGGGCAAGTGCCGTAGTAATGGCATTTGATGAAGATGGACAAGCAGACTCTTATGAACGACGCATTGAAATCTGTAAACGAGCGTATGATATTTTGGTAAATAAAGTACATTTCCCTCCACAAGACATCATTTTTGACCCTAATATCCTAACCGTTGCCACAGGAATCGAAGAGCATAACAATTATGCCGTAGATTTCATCGAAGCAACACGCTGGATAAAAAATAACTTGCCACACGCCAAAGTATCGGGTGGGGTTTCCAATATTTCGTTCTCCTTCCGTGGAAACGAGCCAGTACGTGAGGCTATGCACACGGTGTTTTTGTATCATGCTATCAAGGCAGGCATGGATATGGGTATCGTAAATGCCTCGCAGTTGGGAGTTTACGCAGACATTCCAGCGGATATGCTCGAAATGTGCGAAGACGTGTTACTCAACCGCCGTCCCGATGCCACCGAACGCATGGTAACATTTGCCGAAACAGTAAAATCGAAAGGGAAAGAAGTAGTTGTGGATAATGCTTGGAGAGAACTGCCCGTAGCTAAACGTTTGGAACACGCTCTGATTAAAGGACTTACTGAATTTATTGATGAAGATGTAGAAGAAGCTCGTCAACAAGTAGAACGCCCTTTGCACGTGATTGAAGGACCACTGATGGATGGTATGAACGTAGTGGGTGATTTGTTTGGCGAAGGAAAAATGTTCTTACCGCAAGTTGTGAAGTCAGCAAGGGTAATGAAAAAAGCAGTTGCCTATTTGACTCCGTTTATTGAAGAAGAAAAAGGTGAGGGTGGTTCATCGGCAGGAAAAATTTTGTTAGCAACCGTGAAAGGAGACGTTCACGACATCGGTAAAAACATCGTTGGCGTAGTGTTGGGCTGTAATAATTACGAAATCATTGATTTGGGCGTGATGGTGCAAACCGATAAAATCTTAGCTGCCGCCCGTGAACACAATGTTGATATTATCGGTCTGTCGGGTTTGATTACGCCTTCGTTGGATGAAATGGTAGGTGTGGCAAAAGAAATGGAACGCCAAGGATTTACCATTCCATTGTTGATTGGTGGAGCAACTACTTCACGGATTCACACAGCTGTAAAAATTGACCCGCATTATTCAGGACCTGTTATTCACGTTTTGGATGCTTCTAAAAGTGTACCAGTAGCAGGACGTTTGATGCAAAATGAACAAACAAAAGAAGACATTTTTAAAGAAATAAAAGATGCTTACGCACAGTTGAGAATTGACCATGCGAGCCGTCAGAAGGATAAAAATTATGCTCCAATAGAAAAGGCAAGAGAAAATGCTCCGAAAATTGATTGGTCGAACTTTAAAGCCACCAAACCACAATTTTTAGGCAATAAATATTTCATGGATTATGATTTAGCTGAAATTGCTAAATATATTGACTGGACTCCCTTCTTCTCTACGTGGCAATTATCAGGTAAATATCCCAAGATTTTTGAAAACGAAGTTGTTGGGGTAGAAGCTAAAAAATTGTTTGATGATGCCCAAAAACTATTAACAGAAATTATTGATAATAAGCTACTTACAGCTCGTGCTGTGGTAGGTTTCTATCCAGCCAATTCACTCGAAGACGATATTATTCTTCATGATTTTGAAGAAATTGTAAAGGAAGTACCTTGTGAAAAACACGGCGTTCACAAACACGTTAGTTATCAAGTTTTAAGTAGTACAGCCGTTTCTTCTGAGGGGGAGTTACTCGTAGAAACACAAACTGTTTTGCATCATTTACGTCAGCAAGGGCAAAAAGCCGCCAATGTTTCTAATTATTGTTTAGCCGATTTTATTGCTCCAGAAGCCTCTGGGAAAGAAGACTACATCGGAGCGTTTGCGGTAACAGCAGGGATTGGCATTGAAAAATTATTGGAGAAATACGACCGTGACCACGATGATTATAACTCTATCATGGTGAAAGCCCTCGCCGACCGCTTGGCAGAAGCCTTTGCTGAATTAATGCACGAGCGTACACGTAGAGAATTTTGGGGATATGCCCATGACGAAAAATTGAGCAATGAAGAATTAATTTCGGAAAAATATCAAGGCATTCGCCCTGCACCAGGCTATCCAGCGTGTCCAGACCATACCGAAAAGAGAGCCAAATTGCCAAAGACCAAGTAATTGACTACGCCAAACGCAAAGGAATGAGCTTAGAATTGACCGAAAAATGGTTAGCTCCTGTTTTGAATTATGATTAGGGTTTCTTGGTTTATAAATAGTAAAAGGCATTCAGATTTGAATGCCTTTTATGGTTATGGACGAGAAAATACTTAAACCTACAAACTACAACCCCTTTCCAGTAGCTACCCAGTAAATACCTCCGTAAATGTGGTCTAAGAAAGTTTGGTCAGAATAGGTTAAAGGAATATGCCCAAGTGCTGTGTAAAAAGCACGCCCACCGTCATAATTATGATACCACGATATAGGGTGCATCGTTCCCATTCCTTTTCCTTCGTTATCGCCCCACTTTGCCGCAGGATTGTACGTTTTTTCATCTATCGAAACCAAAATCTTCAAATCATTGGCATTGGCTGGCGTTTTAAACTCATACCATTCGTCTGTCCAAAGAAATTTCTTCGGAAAACGCTCCATACCGGGAAAATTACTGTCTTCCACTTTTAAGTAGGCAGTTTGGTTTTGCGGATGAATTTTAAAATACATTCCCACCAATTTCCCGTACCATGCCCAGTCATATTCAGTATCCGAAGCCGCATGAATACCCACAAACCCTTTTCCAGCTTTAATAAACTTCTCAAAAGCGGCTTGTTGTTCTTCGTTCAAAATATTGCCCGTTGTACTCAAAAATATAACGGCTTGGTATTTTTCTAAGCCCTTATCACTAAAAATAGAAGCATTTTCGTGCCAATCCACACTAAAAGAGTGGCGGTTTGCTAATTGTTTAATAGCGGTTACGCCTTCATGGATTGACTCATGGTGGAAACCGTCCGTCTTGGTAAATAATAATACTTTAAACTGTTGGGCAAAGGTCATGTTTGTGATAAACAGCGTAACAGCCAACAATACTTTTTTAACAGAAGAGTTTTTCATTATAAAATTGGATTGAGTTAGAATTAGGAATAAAGTTCAATAGAAATTTACGAAACCTATCTAAAATCTAAATTACAAATTAGCCATCATTGATTATCATGGTATATGTGGAAATCGTAGTAAGATAAAAAATAAAAACATAAGAAAGCCTCTTTACAAAGCATAAGTAGTTGGTAAAGAGGCTAAAATGAGAGAGTTGAGGGCTTACGTGCTTTTTTTCTGAAATCGGTCAATTTCCCAACAAATCATAAAAGAGATAGTACAAATCCACAGTCCGCAGGCTTCACGAGCAAGTTCTTGATTGATAGTTTTCATGGATAACCCGCCACCTTCCGAGACGATAAAACGATTAATACTAAAAGCATTTCTGGATTTGCCTTTCCTTGATACGTTCTGAAGGTAGCATAAGCAGCAATCAAGTAAATTGGAATCCATAGGATGGGGTCGGGGTCGTTGTACTGCCAACCTGCAAAAAGAAGAAAAATGAGGGTGAAAAATAGAGCAATGTATTTCATTTTAAGTAGGGGTTAGGAATTAGTTATTAGGGGTTAGTGGTGTAACTAATTGCAATTCAATGGATTATAAATTATCCAAACATAAACTAATTTACAACGAGTACTCAAAATCAATTTCTTTTACAATTAGTTCATTATCCAATAATCAATATCACAGCCAAGTATGTTTCTGTAAATATAATAAAATCACTTACAAAAACTATCCAGTGCTGTTTTGGCATCAGAATATCCCAGTCGATTAGCCGATTTAAAACTTAAACAAGCCATGTCATTTTTGCCTACTTTTTGCTGAACGATTCCTAAAGCATAATGGGCTTTTGCGAATTGAGGGTCTATTCGTACCGCTTCTGAAAAGTCTTGCATAGCACGCTCATTTTCGCCCGACTGGAATAAGATATTTCCTCTATTATACAAGGCATTCGTTTCTTTGGGGTTGAGTGTCAAGGCTTTATCAAAATCTTTGATGGCTTCAGGAATCTTCAGAAGAGCGGCATGAACAATCCCTCTTTTCGTATAAATTTCTGTTGTATCAGGTTGAATTTCAGCCGCTTTAGTACAATCCATCAAAGCACCTTCCCAGTCAGACTTTTCCATTCTGACCGAAGCCCGATTAAAATATGGTTTATAATCTTTAGGATTTAATTTAATAGATTGCTCATAGTCTAACATCGCATTGGTGTAATCCTTTAGTTCAAAATTGGCAGCTCCACGCATATTAAAGGCTTTAGCATTTTGGGGGTCTTTATCAATCGCTTGATTCAAATAGGCTAATGCCTCCTTAGCGTTTCCTTTTTGTAATTGTTCTTTAGCTTTCTCCAAAAAAGCATCCGACGAACCCGTGCAAGCAGTAAATAGTAGGCAGTAGGTGATAGACAATAGGAAAAAAAGGGCTTTTTTATATAGAAATACACATTTTAAAAAATTATTTGACGTATTCTGAACCTGCATATTAATTTTATTTTAAAATATTTTAATTTGAAAAATGAATGTTAATTGACTGACTATAAAAAACTTAGCGGTTATTGGTCTTTTCAACAGACCAATAACCGCCATAAAGTTCCGAATAGGGTTTTGTAAATACAAGAAAATCTGCCATCTTTGTAACGGCAAATTACCAGCTCCCTCCGAATCCCCCAGGTCTTGACCGAAGCAAGGGTAGGCAGGTTGTAGCGGTGAATTTGCCTTTTTTTGTTTATAATAGTACCCCGATTCTCCAGAATCGGAACACTATTTACTCAATAACCAATTTCTT
>JALONS010000435.1 GCA_025454855.1 Arcicella sp. | reverse complement strand
CCATAAACAAAGAGTGAAAATTCTGGGAAAACGTCTTTGATTTTCTTACCTGTACGTGCCTGAATACGGTCGAAATACATTTGCACCCACGGCGGTATTCCTGAAATCAACGACATAGGTTTGTCGATGGTCTCATCTATGATTTTTTCAAGTTTTGTTTCCCAATCTTCGATACAATTAGTCTCATAACTCGGCATTTGATTACTTCGTAGATAACTCGGCACGTGATGATTCACAATGCCCGAAAGTCGCCCCGTGAAGATGCCATTTTTCTTTTCCATTTCGGGCGAACCCGACAGGAAGATAAGATTTTTGTCTAAGAATTTAGCATTGCCCGTTTCGTGTACGTAACTCAACAAGGCATCCCTTGCCCCGTTGATATGAAAACCAATGGATTCTTTGGAAATTGGAATATATTTCACGCCCGAAGTAGTACCCGAAGTTTTGGCGAAATATAGTGGTTTATCTTTCCACAAAATATCAGGTTCACCCGCTACTACTTTTTCGATGTACGGTTTCAGATTTTCATAATCTTGAACTTTTACGGAATCTTTAAATTCTTGATAGTCAGATATTTGCGAGAATTTGTAATCTTTACCAAAAAGCGTATGCGAAGCCTCCGAAACCAAAGATTTCATCAGAGAAAGCTGAGTTTCAACGGCACGTTGTTCCCATTTCTTACGATTATTGATTACGATAGAAGCGAAAGGTTTTGCAAGGATTGAACGGAAGGGCATTTTGGATTGTGGAGTTTAGAGTGCGGAATTATTTTAAAAAAGTAGCTTTAAACCATTTCAACCATCAAAGGGCTTTCCCAAAGGTGAACTATACTTTGACGTTGAACGGTTTTCTCCGCTTCAAATAAATCATAACTCCGTTGAACATTTAACCAAAATTTTGCGGTTGTGCCAAAGCATTCTGATAAACGAATTGCCATCGCAGGACTAATTCCTTGATGAGCATTCATCACGTTTGAAAGGGTTTTACGGGTAATTCCAAGGGCATTTGCTACGTCTTCAATCGTAACATCTTTGCCCTCTGAACGCAATCCTTCTATATTTTCACGAATTAAAACGCCTGGATGTACAGGCTTCATTCCTCTTTTTAGCATGGTATTATTTTTTAGAATTTAATGATAATCCATATAATCTACATCTGAAATTTCTACTGAAACTTCTCCTTTATTTTCTGTAAAAATAAAAATTACACGATAATTTTTATCTACTTTTATCGCCCAAAATCCTTTAAAATTACCTTTGAGAGGATGTAACCCCGAACCAGGATAATTCAAATCACTTAAAGCCTCAGCATTATCAAGACGAGTAAGAATACTACGCAATTTTTGAGCATGAATAGATTGTACCTTCGAGGCATCATCTTCTTCAAATAGTAGTCGTAATCCTTTATGAGCTATGCTGGTTATCATTATGAAGACAAAGTTAATAAAAATGTAACACAGTTAGTTACATAAGATAATTATTTTATCTCTCAAATCGAAACGTCAGTCGATGATGTTCTGTTACCCCATATTCCAAAATCGCCTTTCGATGTTTTACCGTTGGATAACCCGCATTTTGCTCCCAACCATAATGCGGAAAAAGAGTTGATAAATGCTCCATAAAGTCATCTCGATAGGTTTTTGCTAAAATGGAAGCGGCTGCAATGGATAAAAACTTGCTATCTCCTTTTACGATACAAGTATGTGGAATCAGTGGATAGTTCGGAAAGCGATTACCGTCAATCAATAAATGTTCGGGGCGAATTTGTAGTTTATCCACTGCTAAGTGCATAGCTTTCATGCTGGCTTTTAGGATGTTAATTTCATCAATTTCTTGATTGGAAACCTCAGCAATTGCCCATCCCAAAGCATCTTTTATAATATCATTTCTTAGAGCCTCCCGCTGTTTTTTACTCAATTGCTTTGAATCATTGAGGAGTTCATGGGTATAATTTTTGGGTAAAATAACGGCTGCCGCCACCACAGGACCCGCCAAACAGCCCCGCCCTGCTTCGTCTAAACCCGCTTCAATAAGGGTTTCGTTATAAAAACTTTTTAGCATATATTTTGATGCGACCGTCCCTCGGTTGGATATTCGAGATTCGATGTTTAGGTTGTCAGTCCAAGATTATTTCGGTTTAAAAAACGTTTTTATTAAATCCTTGTAAATCAATATATTATTAATTTTAGAGTTTGTTGATTCGCTATCATTTATCATTTACCGTTAAATAATTTTTGGCATGATTTATGCTGTGATTTTCCTGAATAATGTAGTTTTATTCAAACATTCCGCCCAAAATACCCGTCAAAAATCCTTACTGATAATATGAATATTTTACCTCGAAGCGTTTATGGAACGAACTTTGTCAGAACATACAAGGACTTACGATACTAACACAATGCCTAAGTTAAGAAGAATTGGACTTACCCTCACGTTGGCGACTGCTCTTTTGAGCAATGTTTCTGCCCAACAAACAAATCCGTTGTTGAATGATGCTATTCGTCATTTCGATTTGCGGAGTTTTCCTACTGCCATCCAAAAATTTGAGCAGGTCTTGAAAGATGGTTCTGCCACGCTTTCGGAGTCGGATAGGTTATCCGCCCTACTCAAATTAGCCCATAGCTACAAACAAGCCAAAGATGGTTCAAATGCTGAACGTGTATATCGTCAGGCGTTTGCCTCCGCAGGAGACTTGACGGGAGAAAACACTAAATCTTACTTACAATTCGCTCAAGTATTGGCGGATAATGGCAAATTTAAGGAATCTCAGGAGTTTTATGATAAATTTAGCT
>JALONS010000434.1 GCA_025454855.1 Arcicella sp. | reverse complement strand
AATGGCTGAAAAATAAATAAAATTGTCATCGTAGGTAAAGCGAGATTCCGTTTTGGCACTCGACCGTGAGGTATCAGCAGGTGTTATCATCCAAAAATCTTTGGCTATTTCACAGTTTTGCCATTGGGCATCGTCTAATTTTCCATCAATACGAATTCCACTGGTGGCTTTTTTAATATGGTATTGGTACTTTTCATTAATTTTTTGGGCTGATACTTCCAGAGGAATCAAATTAATAATAAGTAATAGAGATAAAAATGTTTTCACTGATGGTGATATTTTAAATTTGTATGATGAAAAATATTGATAAGAGTAAAACCCTTGTGCAAAGTAACTATAAATTTATAATAAATATATCTTTAACAAGTAAAAATAACCCCTGTGAATGGTGATTTTATCCGTTTTTATTGGCTTAAAAATAAAAATAGGTGTACAATTCAGTGAATTATTACGCCTATTGAAATTTTTAGTAAAGTTTAATAACCAACTCTCTTTAACCGATTGCGGTTTTGAAAGCGAATTAATACAAGACTACTTGTCCTTTTTACGATGTTGAATTTTCTCATAAACCATCTTAATAATTCCGTCTTTCAGCCCCAAATCAGGCACGATGATATTTTTTGCCCCTGCCCATTTCATGGCTGATAAATAAATCTCGGCGGCAGGAACGATGACATCGGCACGGTCGGCATTGAGGCGTAATTTATTGATACGTTCTTCCAGCGTAAATGAGCCTACATATTCTTTCAGGCGTTTTAATTCTTGATAACTCATAGAAGTTTCGCCTTCGTGATTGGGAGAAATATTGAATAATTTACTGATGTTTCCACCCGTACCAACAGCAGTTATCTGGGCTGTTTTTACATCAAGATTATTTTCAATCCATTTCCTCATTTTTTCCCAATCGCCTTCTTTCTCTTTGTGTTCCAGTAAACGTACCGAGCCAATTTTGAAGGAACGAGAAGCTATTTTCTGGCGATTGGCATAAATATTTAGCTCCGTTGAACCCCCGCCCACATCAATATGTAAATAATTGGCATCATCTAATGCTTGTACCACTACGTCATTGATGAGTTCGGCTTCTTTTGTACCTTCTATGATATGAATTTTCATATCCAGAATTTTGTGGATACGAGTAATCACCGCTTCGGCATTTCCTGCTTCACGCATGGCGGAGGTAGCACAAATGAGATAATCTTTTACTTCGTGCAAATCCATCAGTAATTTATAGGCATTCAACAACTTAAAAATCCGAACTTCTGATTCTGGACTAATTTCTCCGTCATTGAATACATCATGCCCAAGACGTAAGGCAAAACGTACATATTCTACTTTTTTGAAGCTAATCTGTCCGTCATTTTCCAGCACTTTCGAGATTTGCATTCGGGCGGCGTTAGAGCCAATGTCAATTGCAGCAAGTTTCATATTTAAAGTTAATAAGTTGGAGGAGTTAAAAAGTTAGAGGAGTTAGAAGGTTGTGTAGCCAGACTATCAAAAAATATTGATTACGTCTGTTTCAACTTTTCAACTTCTTTAACTACTTCAACTTCTCAAACTTTATTAAAAGTATATCCATTTCCTTCCTCCTCAAAATCTAATTCTACCCCCATCAGATACATCAAATGAGGCTTTTTGATTAATAGACCAATATTGAGATTATTGATTTCGTGAAGTTCGTCATTATCCTCCATTTTATCAAAACCAATAAAATAAGTAGCACTACACGCCCCACCACGAAGCCCAATTCGCAAATAATAATTATCAGGAATGCCCTTGATTGTCAGGGCTTTATTGATTTGGTCTTTGGCTTTATCGGTTATATCAATGGGATTTATTTTTATTTCTGTCATAACTACATACTTTTCGCCGCTAAAATTACTTATTTTTGACTTTCCAAGCCAATGGCTTTAAGATTACTTTTCAACTCTTGGAAAACGAATTACCACTTAAAACAACCTTTACCCAATGGAATTAGTTGCCGATTTGCTTAAATTTATTGTTCCTGCCAGTTTAGTACTTTGGGCTATGTACTTGACTGTTAGCTCTTTTATCAAAAAAGATTTAGTACAAAAAGAGTTGGATATCAAAGCCGAAACTACCAAAACGTTGTTGCCCATTCGCTTACAAGCCTATGAACGTATGGCTCTTTTTTTAGAAAGAATTTCTCCGAACAATCTTTTGATTCGTCTATCAGGGCGAGCGATTAATGTATCAGATTTTCAACAATTAATGCTCGCTGAAATTAGAGAGGAATTTTCTCATAATCTTTCACAACAAGTTTATATGAGTGACCAAGCGTGGACAGTCATCAAAAATGCCATGAACGAAACCGTAGCGTTGATTAATTTGTCAGCCAAAGATTTACCAGCCGATGCTCCTGCTCTTGAGTTATCCAAAAGAATATTTGAAGTAATCATGGATAAAAATGTGAATCCATCCGAAGATGCCCTCAGAACAGTTAAACAAGAAATGCGAACTAATTTCTATTAAAAGTGCAATAGGCTTCAGCCTGTTTTAAAACTCAACTTACAGGCTGAAGCCTGTGATACAACATCCACAAATATGCAACACAAAACTACCACACAACATCTCCTCAGCATAACAAATCTCTTCGGTAGGTAAAGATATTCTCAACTGGCAAATGGGAGGTTTATTATTAGGCGGTATTTTATGGGGAATTCTGGGAGATAAAAAAGGTCGTTTATCAGTACTTTTTGGCTCAATTATTACCTATTCTTTAGCAAATATTGCTTGTGGGTTTGTACAAGACCCTACCACTTATGCCGTTTTGAGGTTTATTGCTGGAGTGGGATTGGCTGGAGAGTTAGGAGCGGGCATTACGTTAGTTTCAGAGATTTTACCCAAAGAATTACGAGCCTTAGGTTCATCATTAGTGGCTGGGGTTGGACTTTTCGGAGCGGTGGTAGCCTACTTTACCGTGAAAGAATTCGGAGGATGGAGAAATGCTTATTTAGTAGGTGGCGGACTCGGTATAACCCTTTTATTACTGCGTATCAGTGTGTTTGAGTCGGGGATGTTTGAAAGTTTGAAGCAACAAAAACACATTCAAAAAGGTAACTTTTTTTCTCTTTTTACTAATAAAGACCGATTGGGGCGTTATCTCAAATGTATAGCTATTGG
>JALONS010000433.1 GCA_025454855.1 Arcicella sp. | reverse complement strand
GAAGGGTCAAAAGAAATTGTAGAGGACATAGAAGCAAGAATCGCTGAGAAATTTTGGGCTAAACAAAAATCAGAAGAGAAACAAGTAATTTCATTGGAAGACGTTGAGGGTCTAATTGCTTCAATGGGTTCTGTATCTGACTTTGCCGCCATCGAAGAAGAAGAGGATTTAGCCATGGTGAGTGAAACTGCCAAAGAAGCTCAAAAAGACGGAGCCAATGCTTTTAGTCAATCTACCCAAACTGGAGATGCCAAAGGAAGCTACGAATATAAATACAGTTATGAGTACAAATACAACTCAAGCCACAAAAAACTCTATCGAGATACTCGCCGCAAACTTTTAGGCGGTGTGTGTGCAGGATTGGCCCATAATTTAGGCTTCGACCCACTTTGGATACGTTTAGCATTTTTGTTTTTGTTTTTGGGGATTGGACCTATCACAGCGGGTGTTTTCACGGGTATCATGTTTGTATTTTACATTGCTTGTTGGATTGCCTTTCCTGCCAATACCATGCTCGAAGAAGATGAACGGATTCGTAAATTTTACCGTAATCCCGACGGAAAAGTTCTGGGTGGCGTAATGAGTGGAATTGCCTCTTATACGGGCTGGGATTTAGGAATGTTACGTTTTGTATCCGTCTTAAGTATTTTCGTGTTCGGTTCAGGGGTTATTATCTACATAATTTTGTGGGCGATAGCTCCCGAAGCCAAAACCCTAACGGATAAAATGCAGATGTCGGGCGAACCAATTACACTCGAAAATATTGAGTCTAATATCAAACGTACTTTCAATGTAGAGAACAAACCCGAAGATTCTGTAACCAGGTTGTTATTACTGCCTTTCAGAATTATTTCGCAGGTTTTCAAGGCATTAGGTCCTTTTGCAGAGTTTTTAGTGTCGGCAGGGAAAGTTTTTGTGGGAGGTTTAATGGTATTTGTAGGCGTAATTATTATTGCTTCATTATTCTTTGCTCTTTTTGTAGGAATGACCGCCTTAGAAAACGCCAACGTGTATTTTGGCGATAGCATACCCGTTGGATTGATTGGTAGAGATGCCTCTCCACTCATGCTCATCGGTGCGTTTTTAGCCTCGGCAGTACCAGCTTTTGTGGTAGGTTGGGCTGGTTTGTCACTATTGATTCGTAAAAATCTTTTTACGCCAACCGTTTGGCAAAGTGCTTTGGGTGTATTTATCGTGGGGGTACTTACCACCATGTACACAGGTGTACGCTATGGTAGAAATTTTGCCAAAACGGCATCCATCGAAAAATCGGTAAACTATACCATTGATAATAAAACACCGATGTTTGAGGTTAATTATACGGGTTTAAATCAAGATTGGGAGCCTTCCGTAGAAATGATTGGTTACGATGGTAAAATCATTAAAGTAGAACAAATTTTTAAAGCTGACGGACGTGATAAACAAGATGCTGAGAAAAATGCCCAAACAATTACTTATAATCTTGTTCAGAAAGATTCATTATTATTGTTTGATGACAGATTTGAATTTAAAGATGATGCTCGTTTCCGTGACCAACGTATCAGAATAAAACTATATGTACCCTTTGATAAGGAGTTTTCTATGTCCCGAAACTTTGCTCAATTCATTGATAATCCTATTGAAAATGGCTATTGGGATGATGATAAAGGAGATAAATTTAAAGGCTCATTGTGGAAATTTACCAATGATGGTGAGTTAGTTTGCACCAACAGAATCCTGAAAAATGATGACGAAGATAATAGCGGAGGTTTTAAAACGCTTGATGTTAAAGATTTTCAATTCATTGAATCTAACGTAGGTGATGCGGGTATTTGTAATTATGAAATCAATCAAGGTAACGAGTTCAGCATAGAAATTGATGGAGCTTATGATAAAGATGAAGTGAAATATGAAGTGAAAAATAATACGTTATTCGTAAAAAATAGAAATAATAATGTGGTGAATTTCCGAATTACGATGCCCAAAATCAAAGGCATAACACTAAAAGGAAATAGTAGCGAGTGCAATATCCACAATGTATCTGGCGATGATTTTACCGTTGAGATACAAGATAGTAATAAACTCACGGTGGATGGGAAAGTAAAATCTTTAAAAGCTAAATTGGAAGATAATGCCAGTTTCCAAGCCTTTGATTTAGAAACCGCCAATACCGAAATTGAAGCAAAAAATAACTCGTCTGCAGAGATAAATGTAAAGAAAAAAATGCAGGCTCGTACTGCTGGAATGGCTCAAATTCGTTATCGGGGAAATCCATCCGAAAATGTATCGGTCAATGAAGGCGGAGGCATTGAAAAAGAAGAATAAGATTTGCCATTCATATTTATTCAAAACCATTGGCATAATTTTAAGATATTATGCAACCTTTATCAGTAAAATTGCATCTGATAATTAAACAAAAAATGACTATGAACATCATAACTAACTTTCGTAACTTATTTGCCTTTTGGGTAGTAGTATTATTGACCAATATGGCGATTGCTCAGAATAAAAAAGAATATCAATTAAAAGGATTTGAAAAATTAGATATGTCGAGTGCCTTTCATATCGATGTAACACAAGGAGCAACTTTTAAAGTACTGGTGGACGCAGAACGTTCAGAAGACCTTGAAGATTTAGATGTGAGAGTTTCGGGTGGTACGCTCATCGCCAAATACAACGGTAAAGGTGGTTGGAAATGGAACAACAATCGTAAAAAAGTATCTTTCACGATTGTGATGCCTAATTTGAGAATGGTAGATTTTTCGGGAGCTACCAAGTCTAAAATTTCAGGTTTTAATGATTTAGAAGAAATAACGCTCAAGTTTTCGGG
>JALONS010000432.1 GCA_025454855.1 Arcicella sp. | reverse complement strand
CCGCAAATTCTGCCGAAGCTTGGATATTGCTCACCAATTGCCAAATAATCCTAAATAGAAACTGAATTTTACCAAATATAATTTTTAAACATCTTCTAACATGAACTCACACGAAATCGACTACAAAATTATTGGCGAGGATATTCAACTCGTAGAAATAGAACTTGACCCCAACGAAACCGTCATTGCCGAGGCTGGCTCAATGTGCTACATGGAAGATGGTATTACGTTTGAAACCAAAATGGGTGATGGCTCAAATGCTGATAACTCCATTATGGGCAAAATATTTCAAGCAGGCTCTCGTTTACTAACGGGTGAGTCCCTTTTTATGACTCATTTTACCAATCGTGGCGTTGGGAAACGTAAAGTAGCTTTTGCCGCCCCTTACCCTGGCACGATTGTTCCCATCAACTTGGCGGGCTTACCTGGCAACACGCTTATCGCACAAAAAGATAGTTTTTTATGTGCGGCATTGGGTACAAAAGTTTCCATTACATTTAATCAGAAAATCGGAGCGGGATTTTTTGGCGGAGAAGGTTTTATTTTAGAAAAATTACAAGGGGATGGTTTAGCTTTCGTACACGCAGGCGGAACAATCATTGAGAAACAACTCAACAACGAAACGCTTAGAATTGATACGGGTTGCGTAGTAGCTTTTGAACCAAGTTTGAGCTACGATATTCAAAGAGCTGGGAACTTGAAATCCATGATTTTTGGTGGTGAAGGTATATTCTTAGCTACCATGCGGGGTACTGGCAGAGTATGGATTCAATCAATGCCTATCTCAAAATTAATCCGTGCCGTGAGTCCTTATGGTGGTAACGCTAATAAAGAAAGTGGCTCAGTATTAGGTAGTTTTGGAAATTTATTAGGAGACTAATTTATCAGTAAACAGTTATCAGTAAACAGTTATCAGTAAATAATGGTCAGTTATCAGTAAACGAAGTATAGATGATACAGAAAGTTTCAAAGCAAACAATTAGTAATGTAGAAAATCCTCAAAACAGTTTTCTACGTAAAATCTATCGTGTAGATACCTCACTGCTCACTGCTTACTGTTTACTGCTCACTGTTTTGTTTTCTTGTGGAAAAAAAGCTGACAATCAAGATTTTGTACCCAAACCCAAAGGTTATAATAGGATAGATTTGCCTAAAAACAATTATCAATCCATGACTGAAAATCACCCTTTTAGTTTTCAGTATTCTACCCAAGCTATCCTAAAACCAGATACAGTACGTTGGGCTGAACCGCATTGGATGTATGTGTATTACCCTGCTTACAAAGCAATGATTCAACTTACGTATAAATCTTTGAATGGGGATAAAAATAAATTGGCTAAATTGATTGACGATGCCCACAAATTAGCTGCTAAGCATCATCAAAAAGCCTATTCAATTCAGGATTTGGTTATGAAAACACCCTCGGGAAAAACGGCAATGCTGATGGAACTGGAAGGAGAAGTGCCTACTTATTTGCAATTTTATACCACTGATTCAACGAAACATTATTTACGTGGAGCTTTGTATTTTAATACTGCCCTAAAAAGTGATTCACTCGCTCCTGTGATTGAATATTTGAAAAAAGATGTGATTCAGTTATTGTACACATTACAATGGAAAAAGTAATATAATCCAGAATGTCAGAGGAAAGTCGGTGGTTATTCATACTACCGACTTTTATTTTTTTACTTCAAGATAGAACTAATTACCCAGTTGTTCACTTATTTGTATATCAACTACCAAACTGACGTTCAGATTATCCACTGCGTAATTAATATAGCATAACATGAAAAAGATATTCATATTCTTATTTTTGGTGCTGGTAAAAAATACCTTCATCAAAGCTCAAACAACTCGTTGGCGAGCCACCGTACAAGTAGAAAATGGAGTGCTTCCCTTCGGATTAGAGTTGCAAAAAAAGACTCCTAATACTTACAAAGCGTTCATTTTGAATGCGGCAGAAAGGTTTGAAACCGACGAAGCCCGTATTTCTGGTGATTCTTTAGTAATCCCTATTTCTCTATTCGATGCCGAATTAGTGGCTAAAATGTCAAACAATACGCTGATTGGTATTTACCGAAAAAACAGAGGTAGAAAATCCTTTTTTGAAGTTCCTTTCAAAGCTACGTTGGGGTACAATTATCGTTTCAGAACTAATAAAATGGCGATTAAAGAAAATATACAGGGTAAATGGACTACCTATTTTACGAACCCTACTACGGGTAAAGTGAGTTTTGCGGTGGGTGTATTCCAACAGAAAGGGAATATCGTAACGGGTTCTTTTCTGACTACTACGGGTGATTATCGTTACATGGACGGTAACATGGTGGGCGATAGTTTATTTCTCTCTACCTTCGACGGTTCGCACGCTTTTTTATTAAGAGCTAAAGTAAAAGGAAATAAAATAACAGGGAAATTTCAAGATGGTGTAACTGGTTTTAAAACGATTGAAGCTACCCGAGATGAAAAGGCGGCTCTTCCCGACGTGAAAAAAATCACTTATCTTAAAGATGGGTTTGATAGATTAAACTTTACTTTCCCGAATGAAAAAGGAGAGAAAATTTCACTCTCTGATGATGCTTACAAAGGCAAAGTAGTGATTGTACAGATATTAGGCTCGTGGTGTCCGAACTGCATGGATGAAAGTAGATATTTAGCCCCCTTTTACACAAAGAATAAAGATAAAGGATTAGAAGTCATAGGATTAGCTTATGAAAAAACGTTGGATGACGATTTTTTTAAAACAAAAATGAATTTGATTCGCTCTCGTTTTGGAATTGATTATCAGTTACTAAAAGCAGGAACGAAC
>JALONS010000431.1 GCA_025454855.1 Arcicella sp. | reverse complement strand
TTATACTTTTTTATTCCTTTTCTAACTTTGGTTCTAATGAATTTAGGTCGTTTTTTAGTCTCTTCAAAAATTTTAGCGATGTACTCCCCTAAAAAGCTGATACCCAGCAGATTAATTCCTCCGAAGAACATAATTAAAATTATTACGGTTGAAAGCCCCGAAGGGGTATCTGGGAAGAATATGTACTTGGCTAAAATTTGCCAGAAAATACCCAAAATAGAAACGAGTGTCATAATAAAACCAGTATATGACATAATTTCTAAGGGTACAAAGCTGAATGAGAATATGGCTTTCTTTGCCCACCAAATATTTTTACGCCAGTTATTGGTAGAAACGCCAAACATTCTTTCGGGACGAACATAATCTACTCCCGTTTGTTTGAAACCTACCCACGCACGTAATCCACGTAAAAACTGTTCTGTTTCGGGTAGATTCACGATTTCTTTCACAACTTTTCTATCAATCATCGAAAAATCCCCCGCATCATTAGGAATATTGATGTATGACATATTCTTAAAAATGCGATAGAACGTTTTGTAGAAGAAATGTAACCAAGCGGGCATTTCACGTTTTACTCGCACACCATAAGTGACTTCGTAGCCTTGCATCCATTTTTCGTAAAATTGAGGCATAATTTCGGGCGGGTCTTGCAAGTCTCCATCCATCAAAACAACCGCATCACCCGTAGAGATTTCCATACCAGACAAAAATGCTGATTGAGAACCAAAGTTTCGGGAATGCGTAATGCCAATAACATTAGGGTCTTTGTTGCAAATTTCTTCTAAAACCTCCTCCGTATTGTCAGGTGAGCAATCATTAACAAAGATGATTTCGTACCTAACTTTCATCTCGTTGAAAGTTTTTACTAACCTTTCGTACATAAACGGGATAGCTTGGGCATCTCTGTAACACGCAATGATGGCAGTAATGACGGGATTCAGGTATGGATTTTGAAAGGCAGGAAGTACAGTTGCTTCGTATTGTACATTTTCTTGCCACGTGAAGTATTTTCTGAGTCCGTCGTTAAGTGAAGTCTTAGCTGTCCACCCCAAGTCTTTTTGAGCTTCAGTAGGGTCTCCGTACCATTCGGCTAAATCCCACGAACGATTTTGCATACTACCCCAATTGGGTTTTTCCTGAATGCCGAACTCTGCTCTACAAATTTCTACTAAATCACCAATGGTTGTTTTTACTCCACTGGCAATATTGTAAGATTTTCCACGAATTTCGGGAGATACCTTTAAGGCTGCATCTACAAAAGCCTCTACACAGTCAGCCATGTAAACAAAATCTCGACTGATTTCTGGCGATACAAAGTTGGGTAATTTCCTTTGACGTACACTTTCAATCAATTTTGGGATTAAACGGTCTGGTTCTTCCCAATCACCATAAATAGAGTAAAGTCTGAGATTTAGGGCATTTTTTTGATGAACTTTTGCATAAAATTCGATGGTATATGCCGCTGAAACTTTTGAAACTGAATAATGACTGTTGGGTTCAAGACGGTCAGTTTCTTTGGGGATAGTGCAATTAAATCCGTATTCAGAGCTACTTCCTGCATGGATATAAACCATTTCAGAAGAAAGGTTTTCTAAAAGGTTTACCGTTCCGATTACGTTAGTTTCATACGTCAGCGTAATATTTTTTTGTTTTGAATAAGCACCATAAGCCGCCAAATTAAAGATTGTTTGGGGTTTATAGGTATTGAAAACTTCTTGTACTGAATAATTTGAAACAATATCACAGTGAACAATATTACTGGCGGGAACATCAAGTAATTTTAAACGCCATGCCTTTTGTGCATCATGCGTAAGAGCATAGCAGTCTTTACGAACACTAAAAATATCTTTAAAAAGATTAGCTCCAATAAAACCACTTGCACCGTAAACGAAGATAGGTCCTTTAAGAGATAAAATTTTTTCTTTTACCGAATCGGTCATCAGAAGTTAAATTTGAATTATCGAATGATTGAGTTGTTAGATTGGCTTTAAGCAATTTTATGCGTAATTGCTTTCAATATCTTGTTTGGCTATTTCGTATTGCTCTGGTTTCATGGGTAAATAATGCCATTCTAATCGGTTTTCCATGTAAGAAACACCTTTCCCTTTCACAGTATTGGCAATGATTAATTTAGGAATACCATTTTTCTTAGCTTTAAAAATATCAATATGTTGGTAGATTTCTTCAATATTGTGTCCATCACATTCTACCAAATCAAAACCTAAAGATTCCCATTTTTGTCTATCTGCTGAAACGCCCAAAATTTCATCGGTGTAACCAAAACCCTGCAATCCATTTTTATCAATCATCACGATTAGGTTATCTAAACCATTAGCAACTGCGTAATGAGCGGCTTCCCAAGTTGTACCTTCATTGGTTTCACCGTCCGACATCAAAACGTAGGTATAATCGTCATTCCCTAAAATTTTGTTTGCCTGTGCAATACCCGTAGCGATGGGTAAACCATGACCCAATGAACCAGTGGCAAAAGGGATTCCTTTTATTTTGTTGGGAGCGGGGTGAGCAGGCAGTACTGTGCCGTTTTTGTAATAAGTTTGAAGTAATTCATCCGAGATTTCTCCAGAATGATTAAGACAAGCGTATAAAGCCGCTGCTGCATGACCTTTAGAAAGTAAAAATACTTCATTTTCTTGCTTATGAGCCAACAACGACCCAATCATTAAATCAATGCAAGAAAGCGAACAACCGATATGCCCAGCGTTTGCGTTAAAATACATTTCTAAGATATTAAGGCGTAGTTTTTTTTGCAATGCTTTAAGGGTTGCAAAAGATTCAGTGATATTATTCTGTGAAGTAATCATT
>JALONS010000430.1 GCA_025454855.1 Arcicella sp. | reverse complement strand
GCAGCAATGACAACATCGTAGCTACCCAACGTTCCGTCTGAGAAAGTTACGTGAGCCACATCTGGCTGATTATCAATGGTTTCAACGGTTACACCCATGCGATACTGCAAGCCTACTTTTTGAGCTTCATCGAATAAAACATCGTGTAAAATCTTACGAGAAATACCATTATGACTCGGGAAACGTCCAATCGGTGGAGTTCCTGCTTCGCCAATCTGAACACCGTGAGGTAAACATAATTTCACTTTTCCATAAGGCGAACCTCGACGCATGGCTTCATCGGCAACGCCAATCGCATCTAAGGCACGAAGGGCATTTGCCTGTTGAATAATGCCTACGCCATAGACGTTAAATTCTTTGTGCAATTCAACGACATCTACTTCAAAACCTGCTTTTTTCAGACCGATAGCAACCGATTGACCGCCAATGCCAGCACCGACTACTAATATTTTTTTTGCCATAGTATTTTTAATTTAGGGTTTACGATTTATTCGAACAGTTCGCTGCTGCGATTACGATTTATTTCAATGAGCGTTTTTATATTCGTAAATCGTCATTTGCTCATTCGTAAATCCGAAAAATGTTGTACCAAAGGTGGTTCTAAGAAAAATGGACCGATTAAAGCTCTCCATTCTTTGAAAAGTTCGGATTCTCGGAAACCAGCGGTATGGTCTTCGAGAGTTTCCCAGTATATCAATAAGATGTAACGATTACCTTGCTCGATACATTTTTTAACCGTAATACTTTGAAAGCCTTTTGATTGTGAAATTACGCCTTTGGCGATTTCTAAGGCAGCTTCAAATGCTTGATTTGTGCCTTCTCTAATATCAATTCTTGCGAGTTCTAATATCATTTTGGTTACTGGTTTATTGGGGAATTGGTAGATTGGTTATTAGTATATTGGTTAATTTCCCAATAAACTAATTAACCAATAACTAATTTCTAATCAACTAATCTTCCAAAATAGCTACCGCCCTCGTCCAGCCAGCACTTGCTTTTTCAATTTTTGCTGGAAAACAAGCTACTTTAAAGCCAAATGGTGGTAACTGGTCGAGATTTGCCAATTTTTCGATTTGACAATACTCTTTTTCGATACCCACATAATGGGCTTGCCAAATAACACCTTGGCGTGGATTTGCCTTATAATCAGCCGCTTGAATGTGCAACGGAATATCCCACCCCCATCCATCAGTTCCCATTACTTTGATGCCTTGGTCGATGAGCCAATGCGTAGCTTTTGCCGATGCACCCACGTGAATTTTCACAAAATCATCATCATGAATACGTTTATCAGCATCGCAACGGATTAGTACAATGTCAAAAGGTTTTAGAGTATAGCTGATAGCAGCGAGTTTCTCGATTAAATCTTCTGGCTCAAACATATAGCCGTCGGGTTTATCAGTAAAATCAAGCACAACGCCATCATTGAAAAACCATTCTAAGGGCATTTCGTCAATGGTACGAGAAGGTTTTCCCTCACTGGTTGGATAATAATGGTAAGGGGCATCCACGTGCGTTCCGCAATGACTGGTTACGGTGAGTGTTTCGCCCGCTGGTCCACAATCATTGATAAAACAATCGGTCATACCACCAAAAAGCCCTGCACCGATTTTTTTTGCTCCTTCTTTGTGGTCTTCATAGACGATTTTGGTAGGAAGCGGCTCTTTAATTTTTTCAGAAATAGTTACTGAAAGGTCTATTATTTTCATTTATGTATGATTTTAATATCGTCGTAGAGACAAGGCATGCCTTGTCTCTACGGTCATTTTTATTTATTTCAATAATCTTCCCCCATCAACTGTAATAATATTGCCAGTTGAGAATGTCAAGGTTGTGGCAACGGCATAAACAGCATTGGCTACGTCTGCACCCATTGCAAAACGTCCCAATGGCGTATTATCCATTTGATTTTGCAGGAATTTTGGGTCGAAATTTTTAGTATATTCTCCTTCTACAAAACCTGGTGAAACGGAAACTACTCTGATTTTAGGGGCTAAAGCCCTTGCCAAGGAACGTGTCATTGAATCGAGTGATGAGTGATGAGTGATAAATGATGAGTTTTCTAATAAATCTTTCATTGCTCTACACATCGCAAACGAACCTCTGAAATTAGTTTGCATGATTTTGTCAATCCATTCGTCCGTCAAACCATCCAAATCCTCGTGCGGAACGGGTGTGGTGATTCCTGCATTATTGACTAAAATATCTAATTTTCCATATTTTTCTGCTACAAATACTTTCAAATCATTTACTTTCTGTGCATCGGTTGTTGGAGCATGGAAAATAGAGTGATTGGGTGATTGGTTATTTGTAATTGGTAACTGGTTTAATTCAGCTAATAGCTTCTCAGCCTTTGCCGAATTGCTATTATAGGTTGCAATTACATTATAACCATTCTCTGCAAATTGCTTACAAATCGCCGAGCCAATTTCTCCTGCACCGCCTGTTACTAAAACGACTTTCATAATAAAAGCTTATTGGTTACTGGTAAATTGGTTACTGGTTACAAGTCAATTAAGGAATAGAAATTAACTAATAACCAGTTTTTCAATAACTATTTACTATACTTACGTACTCTCAAATCGGCTTGCTCTTTATGACCTGCGAAGTTTTCTATTTCGCAAAGGCGTGAACAATATTCTCCGATTAACTTGCTCGCTTCTTCAGTTTTGATTTCTTGATAGGTACATGTTTTCAAGAATTTTCCTACCCAAAGTCCGCCTGTGTAGCGGGCAGCTTCACGGGTTGGAAGCGTGTGGTTTGTACCAATCACCTTATCGCCGTAGGCAACGTTTGTTTTATCACCCAAGAATAATCCACCGAAATTGGTCATTTTTTCAAGAAATAAACGTGGATTTTCGGTCATTACCTGTACGTGTTCGCTGGCGATGCGGTCGGCTTCCGAAATTAGTTCTTCAACGGTATCGCATAAAATTACTTGTCCGTAATCTCTCCATGCTACGCTGGCGACATCAGCCGTTGGCAACACCGTTAATTGTCGTTGAATTTCAGCTTCGATTCCTTCGGCAATAGTTTTGCTGGTTGTCAATAAAACAGCAGGTGAAGTTGGGCCATGTTCAGCTTGACCGAGTAAATCGGTTGCACAGGTTTCCACATCGGTTGTATCGTCGGCAATGACCAACGTTTCGGTTGGACCTGCAAAAAGGTCGATTCCTACTTTACCAAAAAGTTGGCGTTTGGCTTCGGCTACATAAGCATTCCCCGGTCCCACGAGCATATCAACAGGTTGCACGGTTTCTGTTCCGATTGCCATCATGGCGATTGCCTGAACGCCTCCCAAAAGGTAGATTTCATCAGCACCAGCCATGTACATTGCCGCTACCGTTGCCGCAGGAATTTGCCCGTTAATAGGTGGCGTACACGCAATTACACGCTTTACACCTGCTACTTTTGCCGTAAGTACGCTCATGTGAGCAGAAGCAACCATTGGGTAGCGTCCACCTGGTACATAGCAACCTACTGAGTTTACTGGAATATTTTTATGCCCCAAGAAAACCCCAGGAAGGGTTTCTACCTCCACATCTTTGATAGATTCACGCTGAATTTGGGCAAAATTTCTGATTTGGGTTTGAGCAAACGTAATATCATCAATTACTTGCTGCGGCAATCCCGCTATGATTTCTTTGATTTCAGATTCAGAAAGTCGGAAACTGGCAGGAGACCATTTATCAAGATTTGCCGAAAACTCACGCACGGCAGCATCGCCTTCTTGCGTAACTTTATCGAGCATATTTTCTACCAATGCTCGTACTTTCAAATCCGCCTCTTTGCTCTCGGCGTAAGTGATTCCTTTTTTTATTTGTTGTATCATAACCCCTAACCCCTAAAGGGGAATATTTATTTTAGTAATTACTTTTCAAAAAACCTTCAACTCAACTCCCCTTTAGGGGTTGGGGGTTTTTATTTTCTCTGCAATCCAATCGTACATTTCTAAAGTTGGCATAAAGTCATCTACTTGACAATGTTGAGCTCCACTTTCACCTTCGGGTACGATTTTCATTTTGTGTTCACAGGTCAGATGTTTTTCAAGATTGATGGCATGCTCCACAAAATTTTGTTGGTCGCCAGCTCCGTGCATGATAAAAGTCGGCATTGAGATTTTCTCTGCTATTCCATTTTCCAGCGTAAAACCTTTGAGTTTTTCTAAAACTTCTTCATAAGAATTAGCGTCCATGATGTGCATAACTATCTCTGCCAAAGGGTGTTTAGCACTTCTGCCTGCCCATACCGAATAATAAGACCATACAGCTCCGAAAATCATACATACTTTGAAACGTGGCTCAAAAGCCGCACAACGAGCCGCCATATAGCCACCCATTGATACGCCAGCTATACCAATGCGTGTGGTATCAACTTCGTCTTTTAGATTTTCTACAACATATTCATAAACAGCCGTTCCTGCCACATTGTAATCATGGCGAGAATGGATGTGATTCAGACGCAAAGCTGCTCCTTGACCTGGACCATCAACCGCTAAAAGTGCAATTCCTCTTTCGTTTAGATGATTTCCGATGCCAAAGTATAGTTCTTCGGCAAGGCTATCGAGTCCACCAAACATCACCATTACAGGTGGATTTTTGACCCCCGCAGGTTTGAATAAATAGGCTGGTAAAAACGAATTTTCAAATGGCACTTCGATTTGAAGCGGTTTTTCATCAAAATATTTTATTGCTCTGATGAACGCTTCACGTGCTTTTGTGTAGGTATCGAGTTTTCTATCATCTTTCAGATTCATGAAAAACTCGGCAGTACGCAAATAGTTAAAAGCTCTTAAATACGTTCGTCTGGCTGACACTGGGGCATTATTTTTCTCAAAATCTTCTGCCCATCCAAAAACT
>JALONS010000429.1 GCA_025454855.1 Arcicella sp. | reverse complement strand
TTCCCGCCAAACATTCTTATTTCGCCTACGTATGGTTGTGCCATAATATTTTTTGATTAAGGTAAATAATTAATTTTGACTTGGATAAATACCCTGAAGGGCTATACTGAAATTGATTGTTAAGAAAGGCTGCAAATTATTATGAGGTTGGCTTCCCCCAACTTGTGATACTGTATTGCCAGGTAAAGTTGCTGCCGCTGGTCCATTTGTATAAATATTAGGAGGAGCGGAGTTTGAGAAAAAGTTATTAATAGGACTTGTTACATTACCCGTTGTTAAATTATTGGCACTAACCAAATGCGAATGAGCTGGAAGTTGAGTTAGTGTAAGAGTAACATTTTCTGAACCTGCTCTTTCACCTAAGGTATGACCATTACCAAAGGAAATTGGGGTTCGCCCCCGAAGGTCGGGAAGTGCAAAATTTGTCTGCCCATTTCCACCATAGGTAGTTCCTAACAGAGAAAACAGGGCTTGGTTTTGGTTGATGGGGAGGAGTTGTCCATTCGCTAATGCCCAACCTTTGGGGGCAAAGTTGAAGGACATTAGCCTAATTTCAGCTAAAAAGGGTTCTGCCATAGTATTAAATTGGTTAAAAAGTAATTAAATAGAAACTCAAAATTTCAAATATTCTTAACTTCCTACAAGGGTATTTTTACCTGTTTTATCCCAAACGGCTACAATTTTTGAATGAGTAAATGTTGAGAAACTATCTCTGTTTGAAAAATAATCTCACCGTGTTCTCTTATTCTGATGTTAGTGGTCGTTTTTGTTGGTGATAATTTTGTAGCAATGCAAACATCACCTTTTTCTGTATGTAATAAATAATGAGAGTTCTGATTGTTTTTAGGAGAAGGTAATAAATAGGCAGCTAAATCAACCGTAGGTTTTTTCGTCAATAAACTTTCTGTTGCTATCTGAAGTGCTTCTAATTCAAACCCTGAAATAGACCTAAGTTGTTGCCATTTATCATTTTTATCTTTTCCAAAGCATAGCACAGCAGTATCTAATAACCCCAATGAGAAATGAGACATTTCCAAAGGAAAAAGTACTAAACGATTATTTTGGCAGACATAATAACTATTGACAATCGTCTCATACCCAGTATTTTTCCATTTTTGTAATGATAATTGAAATTGTTCCATAAGCTCTGAATCATTTAATTGTTCAAGCCTATATTCTTTACTTGGTATTTTATTCAAAAATGCCACACTATTCAACTCAAATTTTGTGGCATGATTTGTTTTTTGACTGAAGGCATAATTGACAGAAATAGCCATTGTGCTTATAATACCAGCATTTTTTAAAAATAATCTCCGAGATAGTTTTTTCATATTGAGTGATTAAATATTGACATGAAAGGGGACTCTTACTTTGTGTAGTATTAATATTACCTTGTGGTGTTAATATTAAAAGACATAAGTGTTTATTCCGTTGATTATCAATTATTTAATTACCATTTTTAGTATAATACATATGATTGTTTATCAGCATTGATGACCAATGTTTTCAATTAACAAATCTGATAAATCTGACGGCTATGTTTCAACCGTCGTTAGTAAAATATTAAATCAAAATCTGACCGTGTAAAATCAATCAATATCTTTTCGTGTGTAAAAAAATATTAGTCAATTTATAGATTAAAGAAAGGCAATTAATTATAGGAGAAATAGCAGTACTCGATTCAAGAACTCCAAATACGTGTGTGATATTTTAGGTTCTCTGTTTTAAGTATTTTCAAGAAGCGAAACAATATTACATAAAATAAGAATACTAATACTTCTTTTATTCTCAAAATTTATAGCGAAAGTTATTAAACGTATGCTAAATACATTGTTTTGTATGTAAAATGTAAAAATATCATTCTAATTAATCACCCAAACACCTGTTTTATGAGTAATAGGTTTACTTTCATCAGATGATAGTTTGAATAAGAAAAATAAAAACAGGAGTATTATTAAGTCATTATATATCAGATTTAGACAGCTGCACTAAATGGAATTCGGTTTGTAAAAAGTAAGAAGGATAGAAGTTGTGAGTTTTAAATTGCTTTTTAGTGTATATAAAACAAATAGCCATAAAAAAACCTCTCGGTGTACACCAAGAGGTTTCGTCATATTCTAAAAAAGCGAATGAATAAACTACTAAAACCAATAATCTATCCAGTTTCTCCTTCACAAACTTTAATCGGTTAAAGTATAATAAAATTATTCGGGTCTTACCTTCATAATTTTTACAGTAGTTCTTCTATTTTTTTGATGTTCGGCTTCTGTACAGCTAACGCCATCCACACAGTTATTTACTAAATCGCTTTCTCCGTAGCCTTTTGCCAGCATTCGGTTACGCTCAATGCCTTTTTTAGCAATATAATCAACGGCTGCTTGGGCTCTTTTTTCGGAAAGATTCATATTATCTTGAGCATCACCACGGCTATCCGTATGTGAACCCAACTCAATAACCATCGAAGGGAATTTCTGTAAAGTAGCCGCTAATTTATCTAATTCCCGAGCAGCATCTTTACGAATAGCCGCTTTGTTGGAATCGTAATAAATATTATCCATTGTGATTAAATCTCCCTCTTTGAAAAGCCCAGAATTTAATGAAATTTCTTTCGCTTTTCCTTTCTTCACTTTCTTGATTTTATTCACATTTGTTCCATAACCATCTTTTGAAACTTCAAGGGTATAATCACAACCATCGGTCATGTTGAAGGCATAAACCCCATCTGGACCCGTCATTACTTGTTGAGTAGTGTTATCACAATCATTTTTAAAAGTTACCAATACCCCTTCAATGGGTGTTTTTTCTACTTCAGTTTTTACAACCCCTTTCAATAAA
>JALONS010000138.1 GCA_025454855.1 Arcicella sp. | reverse complement strand
ACTTTTTGTCGCTTAAATGGTTCACTAAATGTACGATTAATCTTGGTTTTGTCCATAAATTAGTTGAATTTATTTGTCAACCTATGTTAGGACGAGACAGTAAGCAGTAAAAAAGTGCGAATTTGATGATTTAAGTTCCCTTTATTGCTACTATTTTTAATTTTTATTGGTTACTGCTAACTGTTAACTGAATAATTGTTCACCGAATAAATTTTATCTTTCAAACAAAAGTCTTTTCCCCTGTTCACTTTCATCAAAATTACCTTCTTCAAAAGCAAGATGACCAGAAACTAAGGTATGCGTAATTTTTGATTGAAAAGTTTTGCCTTCTAACGGCGACCAGCCACACTGATAGTAAATATTATCTTTCGTAACGGTGGTGTTATCGTTTAAATCAACCAATACTAAGTCTGCCCAGTAGCCCTCTCGGATGTACCCCCTTTTAGAAATTTGAAAACAATCTGCTACGGCATGAGCCATCTTTTCAGCAATTTTTTCTAAGGAGATTTTTCCTTCGTGATAAAAATCTAACATTAAATTTAGAGGATGCTGTACCAAAGGCAAACCCGATGGCGACGACCAATAGGGGTTTTGTTTCTCCTCCCACGTGTGCGGGGCGTGGTCAGTAGCGATAACATCAATGCGGTCATCAAGCAGGCCTTGTAAAATTCTTTGTTTGTGTCCATCTGCTTTAACGGCAGGATTACATTTTATCTGATTTCCTAAAGTTTCGTAGTCTCTGGCATCAAAATACAGGTGGTGTACACACACTTCAGCAGTAATTCTTTTTTCCTTCAACGGAATATCATTTCTAAACAACTCCGTTTCTTCGCCCGTAGTGATATGAAGAATATGCAGGCGGGCATTATGTTTTTTAGCGAGTTCTATCGCCATGGATGAAGAATTGTAACACGCCTCTACACTTCTGATTTCGGGGTGTACTCTTGGGTGAGGATTATCGCCAAATTTTTGTCTATAACTCTCAGCGTTAGCCCTCACAATTTCCTCCACCTCACAATGCGTAGCAATCAGTAAAGGGCTTTTTGAGAAAATATTTTCTAAAGTTTCCTCATTGTCCACCAACATATTACCCGTTGACGAACCCATAAAAATCTTGAGTCCACAAACATTTTGAGCATCAGTTTTTAGGGCTTCTTCCAAATTATCGTTAGAAACACCCATATAAAATGAGTAATTAGCCAAAGAAGTACGAGCCGCAATTTCGTATTTATCTGCCAGAAGTTCTTGGGTGAGGGCATTCGGAACGGTATTGGGCATTTCCATAAAAGTAGTGACACCGCCCGCTACGCCCGCCCGTGCCTCTGAGTGTATGCAAGCCTTGTGGGTAAGCCCTGGCTCACGGAAATGCACTTGGTCATCAATCACCCCTGGGAAAAGGTATTTACCTGCGGCATTGATGATTTTATCGGCTGGTAAGCCCGACAAATCGTTTCCGATTTTATCAATTAAGCCGTTTTTTACAAAAATATCTTGGGTTTGTATTTTGCCTTCGTTTACCACTTGGGCATTGAGAATAAGTATTGTTTTCATGGCGTAAAAATACGAAAGCCGTAAATTTCTCTACGGCTTTTGAGTATTATTTTTTGTTATGAAATTATTGTTGAATTATTTAATCCAACAAACCTCTATAATTAGAATCTTTGGGTGGATTTATCTCTTTGGTCTTCTCTACGGGAGCATCCAAAGTGATGAGTTTAAATTCTCCATTATTGTAGGCATCCAACATTTGTTGTCCTTTGTCGGTCAGAATTCCGTTTTGAATATCTACTGAATTAATGAAATCCATCGAATAATCCATGGCACGTTTCATTTCTCCTAATTTTTTACTCATATCATCTTGGATATATTCCATTGATTCGTCGAAGTAAAATTTCTTATCAGGATTCCCTTTGAAGATGCTGATAGCCGTTTTCAAGGCATTCGATGAGGCTTTTACAATTTCGTATTCAGCTTCTTTGAGTTTTACCTTTATTTCCGTCTCTTTAATGATATAATCTGCCGACGATTGTACTTTCTCCATGAAACCCAAAACGGTTTTCATATTACGTTGGAGCGGTAAAAGTTTCTCGTTCATTTCTTGTAAACCTGCCCCTTCGATGGTGGCTAATGATGCGGCTTCTTTCATACCAGGTTTATCACTCATGGTATTAGCTTTGTTGGCTTCGGCAAATTTAGCTTTGATATTATCATTATTCTCATTGATTTTTTTGTTCAATTTTACCAACTGACCCGCCAAAATATCAATTTGTCCCGACATCTTTTCTTTCTTCTCACGCAAATCAGAAATATAAATTTTCATGATGGCGATAGGGTCAAGTTGGATAACCAAACCCGTTATTTTTCTCATCAAGGACTTGAATAAGAAGAAAACGGCAGTTCTTACGTCTTTACTGGTAATCAGGAAAATGAAGAATCCTAAAACTGCCAATAATCCACCCAAATAGAGCGTATTAGAAGTTACTTCAATTAAGAATTTGAGTATTTCATTGATGTAATAAAGAGCGAATGCCCCTGCTGCTCCCAGAAAAAGCATCGAAGTAATGCCTTCTGGTTTACTCCAAAATGATTTTTGAGGGGCTTCGCCTCCAATTTGTGATAAGTCTGCTGCCATTTGATTTATTATGATTGTGAATGGTTTTGTGATTTCTTTGTTGAAAAAGGAAGTGGTCTTTTCAACGTTCTGATAATATCATCCATTCTTTGAAACTCCTTCTTTAACTCAGGGTTGTCCAAATTGATGAATGGCATTATATCTGTATTCTTTTTGGAAGTATTTTTAACTGTTTTCATCTTTTTTCTGAATAAAATATCCTATGTATGATTTATGTTTTTGAAAAGACTCTACTTCTCTGTCATTTGATATGCCATAGATGTTATATGAGAAGTCTTTCTCATCCACAAACTTACCTATAACAGCCCTGTACAAGCGTGTCCGTGAAGGTGTGCTACCTGTAAAAGTGATAATCTTGTCAGGATGATATTTAAAAAAGATTTCAATAGTACTAATAACAGTTCCTAAAATTGTTTCCATATTTTCGTTACTATTGTTAGTGCTGTACACATCTATTTCTCCATTATCTCCTACATTACCAAATACCAAGCTATAAATTAAATCATCTTCTTCTGATTGTCTAAAAGCAACAACTTTTTGGGTTATTACATTATCACTTACACTTTCAAAAAAATGATAAAGTCCGTCTTGAAAGGTGTCAATTTTATACAGTGGTTTACTATTCATAGAACAAAGCTAAAATAAAAATTTGATTTTATTATTAACTCTCACACGCTGTCTAAGCCTCAACTCAAATACTGCTGAATCTTGGTAATATCACCTTTAATCTGTTCTACAAACGATGTGTACGTAATTTCGTAATTATTTTTATTGGCGGTAATTTTCGCACTTTGCTCCGAAATATCGCTGGTAATCTTGGTAATCTTTTCGTTGTTACTATTTATCCGATTTTGTAAATCAATGATTTGTTTTGCCAAAGCCTCATTTTCATCCTGAGTAGCTTTTAAATCATTTTTAAGTCCGCCTACTTTTTGGGTAATGGCTGCTTCTACATCTTTCAGAAAATTCTGACGGTCGGTATCTAACATTCCCACGTACTGATTGGCAGTAGTAGTTAATACGTTTACATCAGTAATGCCTCCCATCGCCTTAAAACTCGCCCATGCTGCCTGATATTGTTTGTCTTCTGGTAGCCCCAAGCCAGCCAAATTTTTCAGAGCTTGCATATATTCAAAATAATCAGGTCCTTTTAGATTAGAATTTTCAATGAGTTGCACAAAATGGTCCACAAATTTTTTGTCTACCACACCAGTTCCTGCGGCATTTTGAACGGCAACCGTCTGTTTTACTTCTACTTTCGGTGGCGTGCCAGCCTGTGAGGGAGTCGAGATGGTTTGCGTTTTGGTATGGGTAGTATCTTCTTCGATAAAGAAACTTAGAATTTTACGTCCGATACTTTTTTCTTCTTCCATATTTTTATTCGATTTCTGATATTCGAGGTTTGATGTTCATTTTGATGCTTGATTTTTTGATGTTCGTTTTTCGATATTGCTATTCTCTAAACATCGGACATCGACTATCAAACATCAAAAACCGATACAATATTAATAATTCTGTTCAATCTATCACTATTCAAAAATTAAGAATGGTTGCGGGACTTGATAGCGTCTTGGTTTTTAATGATACGCTACGAATAGGACATATAACATTCACCGAGTGAAAAGCGATTTGCGAAAAGCCACCCGATTGGGGTTACTCCACTTTTACAAATCTAAAGCGATAAAATAAAACTAAAAAAAATCTCTAAACCATGCAACTTCTTCTGACGTACCTGCATCTGATAGTTATAAATTCTAAAATACACCGTGAACCAATGAATATTTCTAAACCGTTCTTGGGTCATTTTAGCAACCACTCATCGTAATTTTTAACCAAAACTTTAGATTTTTTACCACTTAATCAAGTAAAATAACCGATTAGCTAATTTGCATTGCAAGGTACTGGTTTAAACACATAACTTTGACACAGAAATTAAAACAAAAACAATCTCTAAACTTAAAAACACTAAACCTAAATTCTAAAAATAATACTAAATCTATTTTAAATAAAATTACGACTCTCTAAACAATAAAATTGACAAATACCTGATAAACAACTCATTAAACCTATTTCTTGAAAAGTAACCTCTAAACTTATCTATGAAATTTTATAATACTCTGAACAATTAAAATTCAAAAAATTAACTATTCTAAACAAATAAAAAAAATGAAGACTCTTGTAAAAACATTCGCTATTGCTGCCTTGACAGCCTTGAATTTTATCGCTAACGCAAATTATAATGAATCAATTCCAACAAAATCGCAGACGTTTGTCGTAGGAATGTACAACACCGTTAATACGCTAAGCATGAATGTAATGATTGAAAAAACTATAGATGCTACTCTGACGGTAGTATTGAAAAACCATGAAGGGGAAATCCTATACAAAGGTAAAGTAGATAAAGATACAAAGGTGTATCATGGTAAGTACGATATGCAAGGGTTGGCAGATGGAAAATATACTTTTGAATTTACTAAAGGCAACGAAATCGTAAAAAAAGAAGTAAATCTTATTACTGATGAGCCCACCGATACCAGCAGATTAGAAACCGTAGAATAAGTAAAAACGAACGGTACCTGTAACGAAACCGAACACCTACAAAGAGCAACTATTTTAGTAAACTACTGATTTTCAATTATTTAATAGATTGGCATAAATATTTAAGTATCATTTCTAAACATTATTTACATTTTAAAAAATATTCTAAACAAATAAAAAAATGAAAACTCTTGTAAAAACATTCGCTATTGCTGCCTTGACAGCCTTGAATTTTATCGCTAACGCAACTGACAAAACCGCTGAACCTACCAAAGCTAAAAGTTTTGAGATTGGAATGTACCAAAGTAAGAACACTTTGAAAATGAACGTGATGATTGAAAAAACTACTGATAAAGATTTAGTAGTGGTACTGAAGGATGCTAAAGGAGAAGTTTTGGTAAGGGAAAGAATCAATAAAAATGACAAAAGCTATCACGGTAAGTATGACATGAGCGATTTGGAAGACGGTAAATATACCTTTGAGTTTACGAAAGGAGATGAAAAAATTATTAAAGAAGTAAATCTTACTACTAAACAACCCACTGAAATCAACCGCCAAATTTCATTGGAATAATTCATTTATTTCTACTAACCATTGCAACCGTAGCATCAATTAATTTTGAGCTACGGTTTTTTTATAACTTTCCTACTCATAATTTAGTATTCTTCTTAACAATCCTAAATTTATCAATATGGAAAAATTCCCCAATCTTGCATCGCTCAAAGCACAAGTGGGTCAGGAAATCGGTATAACTCCCTACATGACTGTAACCCAAGAAATGATTAATGATTTTGCTAAAGCTACGCAAGATTTTCAGTGGATTCACGTAAACGTGGAGATGGCAAAGCAGTTTTCGCCTTTCAAAACACCAGTAGCTCATGGCTTTCTTACACTTTCACTTGCTCCCAAATTTATGGCTGACCTCTTTCAAGTTGCGTCCGTAAAAATGGGTGTGAATTACGGAGCAAACAAAGTTCGTTTTACTTCTGCTGTGCCGTCTGGTAGTCAAGTGCGAATGCGGGCAAGTTTAATGGAGGCTGAAGAAGTACAACCTTCTGGTTTGAAAATAACCATGAATTGTATTTTTGAGATTGAAGGACAGGAAAAACCCGCTTGTGTGGCGGAGTTGATTTCTATGCTGTATGAATAAACTTAAAGATTGGTCACTGGAAATTCGTGACTGGTAAATAGGACTCATTCCTGACAACTAATTTCCAATAAGTACCCGTTGTAAATTAGTTTATATTTAAATAATTTGTAATCCATTGAATTACAATTGGTTACACCCCTAACCCCTAACAACTAATTTCCAATAACCAGTTTCTAATAACAATAACTAAAAGAACCATGAGATTAAAAGACAAAATTGCTATTATCACAGGGGCGGCTCGTGGAATCGGGAAAGCTGCTGCCGAATTATTTTGCCGTGAAGGTGCCACCGTTATCATCTGGGATTTATTAGATGCTGGTATAGAAACTGCCTCTACACTACGCAAACAAGGTTTTAAATGCGAATTCATGCAAATAAGCACTACCGATATACCAGCCATTGAAACTGCGGCTTTGGATATTTTTGAACGTTTCGGGAAAATTGATATTTTAATCAATAATGCTGGAATCACCCGTGATAAAACCCTGTTAAAAATGTCGCATTTAGAATGGCAACAGGTAATTGATGTAAACCTTACTGGCGTATTTAATTGTACCAAAACGATTGCCCCGTACATGGTACAAAATAATTACGGACGTATCATTTGTACATCATCTGTTGTGGGTGTTCACGGAAACTTTGGACAAACGAATTATGTAGCTGCCAAAGCAGGTGTAATTGGCATGGTACGCACTTGGGCGAAAGAATTGGGGAAAAATGGTATTACTGCTAATGCAGTAGCTCCGGGTTTTATAAAAACGGATATGACTGATGCCATGCCCGAAGAAGTACGTCAGGAAGTTGTAAAAACCATTCCAGTAAGAAGAATGGGCGACCCTATGGATATTGCCAATGCTTATTTATTCTTAGCATCCGACGAGGCTGGGTTTGTGAATGGTCAGGTATTAGGCGTAAATGGTGGTCAGGCTTCTTAATGTTTTGGATATGAAAGACGAGTTATGAAGTATCAGTAATTAATTATATGATATTGTGTAGTGGCGTGTAGCATACGTCAAAATAGTGGCGTATGCTATACGCCACTACTGTATAAAACAATAACTGTATAAAACAATATTGGTATTATCAATCAATTTCTGCCACTTCATAATTCATCTCCCACCATCAGAAACTACTATTTTTTCCCTTTTTTTCCGTGCGGAGGAATCTGTAATTCTTCTACAAATTTGCCCGTAGCATCAAATTTGAGGGCTTTATGATTTGTTCCGTCGCTCAAACCTACAATTAAATTTCCATCGGCATCTTTCCCAGCTTTCTTGATAGTATAACCAGCGTAATTAGCTGATACGTAAGTACCTACACTCGCAGGAAGGTCTGTCAATGCTACTTGTGTTAATTTTGCTCTTTTACCATAATGTGCCAATGTTTGTATAAAAGCACCATTGGCATCAAATAATAAACCAGTCTCAACACTGTTCAATGAAACACCTACTACGTATTGACCTTTTTCATCTTTGCCCGCAAACTTGATGGTTGCTCCTGCATAATTGGTATTGATGTAAGACGTAATCGTAGCTGGCAAAGTAGCCACATCCACACTGGTTAATTTTCCTTTGCATTTTCCTTTCGTAACGGTATCATTCACGGCGGCAGTACGGGCAGCTGAAGCCTCAATAGATGCAAACACATCATCGCTTGTATCGGGCGTAACTTCTTGTTTATTACAACTCGCTAAAAATAGACCAGCAACGGCTGTCAATAAAAACAATACTTTTTTCATGTTGATTTTTGTTAAATTTTTAATGTTTGATGGAGAATACAAACATTATATCATTTCGTATTGCTTTGAATAGATATTTTTTTGAAAATAAAAGTGTAACTAATTCTAAATGAGACATTTAAATCATTTTAAGCATATAATTCTTCTCTAAATTCTCACAGAATCAGATTGATTTGACTATCTTATGCCTTCCAATATTTTTTCAAATTATAGCTAAACGTTAGCATAAAATATTGTTGTAGCACATTCGATTGTACATCTTCAATAAAATTTGTTGTGATATTTCTCTGAATACTGGTATTTTGTTTCAATAAATCAAATACTGAAAGGCGAATTTCCCCAGTCTGTTTTTGGAAGATTTTTTTGGCAATTGCCATATTCCAAAGCGTGTACTCTTGGTTGAAACTTGAAGATAACCCAGTGTAAGCATAATACGTGGCATCGGTATTGAAGATAAAGCCATTACCAACGATTACATTCAATCTAAACTTTACATTTTGATTAAAAAACTGATTATTAAGATTTGTAAAAACGTTATTTTGAAAAGCACTGATGTTAGCATTAGCAGAAATTGTGAAATCTACATGGGTACTAATGTTACTACTCAGTACCAAACCAAAAGTATATCTTTGGGCATCGCCATAATTAAGTTGATTGTTATTTAACCCCGGTGTACGGCTAAAATTTGCCATTATATTAGAATTGATATTGGACTTGATAAGTTTTAAGGGAAACCCATACGACAAAAAGCCTCTTACAGAATATTGACCATCTAAATTGATGGGACGGTTTAATTGAGAACCTGCTTTCAGAATAATGTTTTGGTTGATGATGGTATCTCGGGTAGCGATAAAATTACTGTTGGTTATATTACCTTTTACGATATTTCCACCCAATAAAGCTACGAAATTAGAAAAATTTGTTTTATTGGTAGAAGTATATCGCAACGAAAACTGATGCTGATACTCCTGCGATAATGACGCATTACCCGTAGAAAGTCGCAGAGGATTATTATTGTTTACTACCTCCTGTAACTGGGTAATAGACGGTTGTTGGGTTTGGGTCTGATAATTAAATCGAAGCGTTTTTGACCTGCCATCTAAATTATAACGTACTGAGAAAGAGGGCAATAGATTATTAAAAGTTCTGTCAAGGTTATATGCTTGAGGAAAAACTTGTTCATTCATTAAATGAGCATTTTGGTATCTTAGCTCTGCTGATAGCTGCAACTCTTTAGTCATCCTCCGAAAACCCGTTCCAATTTTGTAATTAAAATAATCACTATTAAATACGTTACTCAACAGCGTGTCTAAACGATTATAGACTTGCTCTACATCCGAAAAATTATACGCATATCTATTCGATTCATTATCATTATAACCAAAACTGGTACTAATAAAAACAGTATTTCGCTTCCCAACGGGTTCGGAATAATACAAACTGGTGGATAATCCCCAAGTGTTAGCGTCTGTCAGTGAATTCTGATTTAGGATTTTGGTGGAAGGGCGAGTACCATAAAAATTATTGGTAGATTTTAACAGTCGTATTGCATCTCTGTCCCCAAAAGTGGTGCTTACATTAAAGGTTAAAGCTCGACCAACTTTACTAAAAAGATGACGAAACAAGATATTATTTGAGAAATTAACTGCCTGATTTTCACTAATATTTTTGTTAATTACATCATTTAGTTTTACGCCCCTCAGATTTGTTACTCCATCATATCCCGAATTCAAATCAGTACCTTGAATACTGATATTGGGGGTCATTACCAAAGTATTGTGTTCGTTGATTTTGTATTCCAACCTAAAATATGCTCGGTGATTCAAACTTTTAGAAGTAGAAATACTTGATTCTGAGTACGTTTGCCCCGTACTCGAATTTTGAATATACTGCTGAAAGGTATTTTCTAAAGTAGAATTTTGAGCTTGGTTTAAAAAATAGCTGCCTTGAAGTTTTAATTTCGTTCCCCACTCATTAGAATAATTCAACCCCAAGGCATTAGTGGTATTGTAGCCAGGTTGATTATTCACTAAGAAATTACTGGAATTATCCGTACCTCCACCCTGTTGCACAGGTGTTCGATTTCCCCCGCCTCCACGCCTTGTTTGAGCCGTTCCACTCGAAACCCCAATTAAATCCTCAGATGAAAAGTTTTGCTGATTCACATTATTCGATTGAAGTAACACGGTAAATCTGCTGTTTCCCTTAAATCGGTTAAGATTCCCAGTAAATTTATAAGATTCGTTTGAGCCAAAACCCAACGCATTTCGCCCGAATACACCATTTCTCATATCAGGTCGAGTAGTGATATTTACTGTTTTTGTGGTATTACCATCATCTAAGCCTGATAATTGGGACTGTTCATTGAGTTGGTCAAAAACCTGAATTTTATCAATTACCTCAGAGGGAATATTTTTAAGAGCCGCAGCGGCATCCTTCCCAAAGAAAAGTTTGCCGTCAATCATCACTTGCCTAACCTCCTCTCCTTGAATTTGTAATTTCCCGTTTTCCATCACAGCTCCAGGCAGTTTTTCCATCAACTCATCAGCGTTAGCATCGATTTACCTTAAAAGCCTTAGCATTAAACTGCACTGTATCTACTTTTTGAATGGTAGCCGCCACCTGTCCCACTACTTTTACTTCGTTGAGTTCTTTACTACTTTCTTCCAAAAAAATAGTGGGTATTTCTACAAGAGTATCCGAATCAATCTTAATATTTTGCCGGTACTCTACAAATCCGACGAAACTCACACGTAAGGAAAAACTCCCTTTTAAAACACTGGAAAACTTAAATTTACCAAGATTATTTGTAGGAACAGACCTCTTTTTTGTAGAATCCTGCATATTTATCAAACTCACGTAGGCGTTTTTTAAAGGTTTTTGGGTGAGTATATCCTGTACCTCTCCGCTAATAGACGATTGAGCAAATAGGTAATTC
>JALONS010000137.1 GCA_025454855.1 Arcicella sp. | reverse complement strand
AGGCATCATTCAAGTAAGTAGGAATTAAGACATCCACCGCAAAGGCTTGTGTAAACACAATGCCAGTCCAAAGGCATCATTCAAGTAAGTAGGAATTAAAAAAGGGTTTGCCAGACTGTGTGGCAAACCCTTTTTGGGTAAAATGGCGTTGGTCGCTTACGACAATGGAAATAGCTTTGATGTATTGGTACGCACGTAATGCCTAATCCCTAATCCTACGGGATAGGACTGATGTAATGCAGACGGTACGAATTCGTTAATTTTTTGTCCAACTGTATTTGTGATGGTCTTATTGCTTTTTTTCAAATACAACGTTGCAACAAAGGGTAAGTAAATTTCGCCAAACTGATTGATGTGTGGTTGTTTGACAAAAGTTATGTCAAATTTCAGCTCCATTTCCAAAATCACGTTATTGTTCAGTTCTGTTTTGCCCATTTGCTGGGCGTATTGCCGTACATCGCCCTCGTGGGCAAGGGTGGCACCCAATACTTCGCCAATTATCTGGTTATCAAACACAAATTTTGCATCCAACCGTTTCGGAAGTTTACTGAGCCAATTCTCCTTTTGTTCGTTGTACCATACAAAAATAGCAATTCCCAACGTAGCAAAGCCTACGATGGGTTCAAAAAAATCCCAATACAAAAACGCAGATGGAGAAAACACGGGCGTGGCGGCTTGGGCAAGTTCGGGCATTGGTTCATCGGTTTTAAAATTGTACCAACGGTTTATGGTATAAAGTACCGCCAACAGTACCAGCAACAATTGCCCTACATTTTCAGAAAGTAAATACCGTAGTATCAACCAAGACCTTCTGTACCATGGAAGTTTCTCTATGAAAATCTGTTCTTCTGGATTTGGCTTTATGAGCTGATAGTCCATAAAATTGCCAGTATCACCATACTGAGCCATAAAAATTGGAATCTTCAATCGGTTCAAGAAACCTAACAACTCGGTTTCCTTCACAATATCCCCATCTACTAACACTGCAAATGGTTGATTGGTGATATTGGAGTTCAGCACTTCATTGTACCATGCCAAGATGTTGGCATTCAAGTCTTTATGTTTTTGTTCAAACGGAATGTCCACCACATGAAAACCCTGCCGAAGGCTAATTTCAGCTTGCAGGTCTGTCCAGGTCTTGCTGCCTGCGGGGTTGAGATTTATCAGTATCATGTTAGTAAAATTGGTTTAACTTCTACAAAATCTTTTCCTTGCTGGAGTTGTGTTGTACATTTCTTTTGGATATGTTCCATAAATAAATTGCCATTGCTGGGATTGGGGTCGTAAGATGTTTCAAAACAATACGGATGAAATGACCATAATCCTTTGTCAATTACCATTTTTTCTATTTCTAATAAATTCGCTTTCAAACTATCCCAATAAGTATCGGGCAATCCATAAATAAACAGTGTGTAGCATTTTACGTTGGGGCGATTTTTCAGTAAATTATCCAACTGTTTTTTTAGTTGTGTTTTAAATTTATCGCTGTACAAAATCTGTAAAAACGATTTCACTTCGCCAATTACGATGGGTATTCCTACGTTATTATTCATAAAAATATCAAATTCCCGCCCGCTTATTTTCACAGAGTGTTCGGTTTTTCCGGGGGGAACAGTTGCTCCATTGAGTGTTAAGCCTTCACGTTCGAGCATTTCATAAATCATAAATTCAGAAATAAAACCCATAGTCGTACTAATCATGGGTAAAACCTGATTGATGTGTTGATAGGCTAATCTACCCTCAGAGGTGCGAGTATATACTTTTCTAATATCATCTAACTGAAAGTATCTCTTTTCTACTAATTTATCCAAGGCTTTTATACCTTTCGTGAAGTTCTTGAAAGTATAAGCATAATGTTCGTCCTCCCGTAATAACACATAGTTGGAAAGTAAGAAACCCAGATTGTACGGTTCTACTTCCACAATATTATCTTGGTGTTCGTATTGATAAAAAATCGTGAACCCATGCACATTGGCATACTGTTGGAGCTTGGGAATCACCCCTTTGAAGCCCCCCGTAAAGTTGAAATATACCGAAAGATTTTCTTTTCTGTACGTTTTTTCGAGGGCTGATTTTGTTTTTTCTAATTCGTGAAATAGACTTTCAAACCCATCATGGTAATCCGTCTTAATGTCCAACTTTGGAATACGCATGATGGTTATATTTGAGGCATACCCATTGTCTATCAGCACTTTACGAATCACCTGAGCGGCAAACTCGCATGAGTCGGTATCGGTGGCAATCAGATAAACCAATTCTTCTTGGGGGTCAATGAGCCAACCTTTTTCTTTGAAAAAGGTGGTCACACTCTGAATCTCGGCACTGGCACTTCTATTGAGGCAGAGCGGGTCTTCACTCACCGCAAAGCCTTGTGAACTTCGGCTTACGCCAGTACAAAACTTTTGAACCAAATACTCAGCCAAATCTTCTGTACGGTTTTGGTTATTCGCATCTGTGATAAATTTGTTATCAAGCATCGCCAAAATATCTTGATTCATGGACTCATCGGAAAGTCTGTCGGTCAGAGTCTTGAAATTGAATTTGAAATTGGTCAGTAGAGAAGTCCCTACCGACACGAAAACAACATTTTTTTGAGCAGTCATAGTCATTATTAGTGAATATCTTGGATATGGGTTTCTATTAAAAGTGATTGTAATAAAACATGAATAGTATCAACACTCATCCATGCAAAAAGTACCATGATGGCAGCCACCACAAGTGCGGGTTCTATATTTTCAGTAAACCTTACTAATCTTTTACTGAGCCAGATACCTACTTTCAAATATATAAAATTCAGGACAGAAATCACCAAAACTGCGATGGATAATATCCAAGCAAAGTAAGTAACAGATGCTATGCCTTCGAGTGGGCGAATCGCCACCGCACCACGAGCGATGCTCAGTGCATCATTCAGAAAAATAGCCCCTGATAGATAACAGCCCGCCAATATCCAGTTGAAATTGGTTTGGGTTTGGAGTTGTTTTACAAAAGAATTATGAAGAATCATCAAAACTCTGGGGCTGAGTAGTACAAAACCTGATACTACTAAGATGCTAATGAGCAATTGCGATAAAGTGCTTGTAAGTTCCATTTTGAAAATGATTAAATGTTAATATAAGTAAACATCCCATTGACGTTGGTCATAGGGTATTGATGGCGAAAAATCACCAATTTGGGCGGGGTAGTAAGTGGTTTCAAATAGATAGTATCGTTTGCCCAAGTAGTCATAATGCTTACCTCGACCTTCCAAAATATTGATTGCCAAGATAGAATGGTAAGAATTGACCGAAGAAGGACCCGCCAAAACGATTACGTCATATCCCAATTTTTTCAGAATCAAAAATAAAAACGTTGTTCTCGAATCGCAGTCTGCCATTTGGTGGTACGCTACTTCCAGCGGTGATACACAAGCCATTGGTTCAATATTTTCCAAGCATCCTCCCACTTGCTGCAATGGATGGAGGTTTTGATGAGCCTGATGATACTCTCGGTAGTACGAACTCTTAAAATTTGCCAAAAAATGAGAGTTTGTATGTACCAAAGTATATTCAATTGCTTGCATACTACTTACTACCATGTTGAGTGCTTCAAAACGGTTGAGTTGATTTTCATCAATGAGTTGTTTGTAGGCTTCAACCATGGGCAGCATGGCAGGAAGGTCGTGTTCGACCATCTGCACATACGAAGACGTTTTGCTTCTGTATTGTAGTGCCTCTTGGTAGTCTTTCCGACAAACCTCCCAAGTCATGGCATACGAGCGACCGTTGTAATCAGACCATTTGTGTTCAAAATGGCTCATTTTACAGTCTCCCGAATCTCTTTTCATCTTAACGGGCTTGCTAAAATCAACCTTTTTGGGCGTTTTTTTTGCCTTGGACCACCATTTCCAAAACTTGCTCTTCTGCGGCTTATTTACCTTAATAGGAAAGTTATCACGTTCTTGGAATTTGATTATGGTCAAAGTCGTAATCAAACCCAAGAAGAGTAATCCATAGAGAATATATGGTTTCATCATCATTTATAATAAGCTATGTTATAGATAAAAGGCTTTTCGGGTCGGCATTTGGGTTCGAGATGATAGCGACGACTACCCGCTTCAATAATAATCAAAGGTGATGCGTAGTTTCCTTCTGTACCGATACTGTGGGTTTCGATTCGGAGGGTATTATCTCCTTCTTCCAAATCAATAGCAAAGTGTTTAGGTTCTTCTTTGTTGATTTCAAACCGTTCGACCAACAGCACATCATTTACATAAATTGAAATGGTATCATGGTCTGTAACAGAGTGGTCGCCTATCATCATTGATATATTGGGCGTATTGGAAACAATCTGGGCAGAATCACTGATAAAGCTCTTCACTGGGTCTTGTATCATGATGGTGTCATGTTGAACCTGAACAATCCTAATCGTATCAGGCACACACTCGGGGACGTTTGTAACCATACGTGTACACGAATGAGGCAATAACCAAAGCAATAATAAAGCCATCAACACGCCCAACCAAAACAACCGCCAGTCTGCTCTCAAAGAAGAGCTTTTACTGTTCCCTGAGCCAGTCAAAACATTATCAAAAATAGACTTGGTAGGAGCAGAACTGGGTTGAGTACCCCAAGCATTGCTCTGTTTGGCAGTTTCTTCCTTCTTTCTGTCAGTAACTGTTCCATAAAAAACACCTTCAAAATCAGCGTATCGGTCGGCACTTTCGGGTACATCCAAGACATTCAAAATCTTGAATTCCTTGATGATAATATTATGGTACGAAAGCTGTTGCTTTGTTCCCGCAATCCATTGAGTAGGTACATCATACAAGGGATACGTTGGTTCAAAAGATTGCTTATCCTGCTTAATGTGAGCATATCCCCCCGTAATCTCTTCGGCTTGACTGATGTATGCCTCATAAATTGAAATATTTCTCAATTCATTGATTCTGACATCGCTTCTTTTTTTGAACGAATCAGGATTGGGGAGTTTACATTTTCCCTTGATTGTTCCTTTGATGTAATTTCTCATATTGAGTATCAATTAAGTTGTTATGATTTCTTTTTCCACAGTAAATCTTGTTCATCCCAGATTAAATTTTCTATAACGGGTGGATATATACGTAATGTATTGAAAGGAGCATCCGCAAAGGCTTCGTAGCGTTGTGGATATATTTCAAAATTCTTCCAAAGCACCCACCGCTGGGCATTCATGGTTTGTTCATAGTCTTCTATCACCATTTGCGTTTCTATGTCCTGTTTAGCAATTTCATATTCAGAATAAAGCATCGTTTGGGTCATAGTTCTATACACCACTGGCAAAGCAAACAGTATCATCACACAAGCATTCACCGCCCAGAGAATCCACGGGCGAGTTTCATAAATCATTTCGACCATCAAAAGTTTATGCAACATGGAGCGATGCAATTGCTGTTGTACGTCATTCTTTGTCAAATCCAGCACTCGTGGGTCAATCTTAGCGGTTTCTAATTTAGCACAAAATAACTCTATGCCATCAGCGAACAGAAATAGCTTAATTCCCTGTAACACAAATACTCCAATAAAAATCATCAGCAAAACTCGTATGATTTCAACCTTGCGAATCCCCACCTTTCTCATGGCTTCGTATTGATTGAAGTAGGCTAAATCATTTTCAACGGTTTGAAAAATGAACAATTGAAAAACGCCTACAAAATAGCCCATCAACAAAGACCCAACGTATGGAACAAGCACCGAAAAATGTGATTGACTTCCCAAATAATACCCTGATATACAAGCCAGTAACACATTGGCAAAAGCCATAACAGCCAGCACATTGAAGTTCTTGTTGATGTCTTGATGAAGATTGAGTATTCTGACTACACCTTCATCTCTCCCTGTAAAAAAGCGAACAAAACTATTCATCTGATTTGGGTTTATGAGTCGATTGTGTTACCAACCGACTCGTTTTCAAATACTTACTCTGCGGGACTCTCCTTGATAAACTGTTCAGGATTATCAGTGACCTCTTGTCGCTTCCGTTTATCATAAAGCGAAAGGGCAATGTGCGACAACTTTTGCTGAATGTTAATGGCACGGCGTTTTACGCTGTTAAGCATATCTACTTCGTGGAAATTGACCATATCCAAAAACTCCCCTTCGCTTTTTTCGCCCTTACCTTCGGTTTTGGTGTAGCCTTCTTTTCGCTGTACGCCATAACCTGCCAACAATAACAGCTCAACCATTTTGCCCAGATAAAAATACGACCCGATAGAAAGCATCAACTTGAAAAAAATGGGCGTAATATCTATCAATACGAAGAATCCTCTTATCCAATACATCGGAATTTGGGCTTCTTCGATTGAGTGCAGAGTTGTCATTTGTTCCAACATCCCAGGGCGTTCGATAGCGATTTCTTTGGCTTTGTCAGCCGCAGCTTTTCGCAGGGCATTTTTCTTAGCCATGTACTGCGTAATAGAATCGCCGTTGGCTTTGGCTGCCGTTCTGAACATATCAGCACGGGCTTTGAACTCTTGGCATTTGGGTCCACAGCCACCTTTTTCGGTGGTGTTCTCTGCCGCTGCAAGGCGGTCGTTTTCAGAGGCTTGCTTGCTGTTTTCGTCCTTCTCTTTCTGGAATTCATTTATTTTGCGTTGCAAATCCTTGGCTTCTTCTGAGTTATCAAAAGTTTCGCCCGCTTTCTTAGCAATCACTTCCGCTTTTTGCTTAAATACCTTCGTTATTTCGGGCTGAAACATAAACAATAATAGCGGTTCGGAAACACATACACCAATCACGAACGACAGTAGAAGTCTGGGAAAGGCGTTACGAAACTCTTTGAAAGTAATATCAGAAGTACCATCACCAATACCCGTTGAGGAAATAATGAAGCGTTCTAATGCCCCAATCAATCCACCCCAAAACAATCCCGCTGGGATGGCTAAACCAAGACTCAGCCAAATGGTATGTACGGCAAAGCCCATCGAAATACTGGCTACCACACACGTACCCAATACGATAGCACCCATACAAGCGTACTTTACGTGTTCGCTGTAGGTGGCTCGTCTGAGTATTTGGCGGTCTATACCACATAACCACCAAAGAAATAACATAAAACCTGATGGCTTAGGAGGGGTATAGCTTCTGAAACTATACCCTTCTTTGTACGAATGTTGGTCGTTGTTGTTCATAATAAAGTGTTATTTTGAAAATTAGACAATAAAATACTTACCCAATCATGCTGGATTAAGTCAATACGTACAGATTTAACTACTGGATTTCGATTAAAAAATCATCGGTAAAGATGGCTTGATGGCTCAATCTGACTGTTGCTAAATTTGAAACCTTTGCCGTGGGCAGGGTCGTATCCACTAAGTTTACGCCTGAGCTTGGCACTGCCACACTCGGCAACACAGCGTTTAGCCGTGTGGGAGTGGCATCGCAGACGGCAACTTCTACGGATTTTGTGTTCGATTCCAGTTTTGTCGGAATCTTAGCGGGCTGATTGATACAAACCACCAATGACTGTGATACTTCGCTCCCGTGACCGATGGCTCGCAAAGTAAACGTTTGGGAAATTTCGAAATCTGCGGTGCATCGTACCGATGCCAAACCCGTAACGTTTCCGAAGCCCTCCAAAGTAATGCTGTATGCGTGGGCTACCTGCCAAGAGATTTCAAAATAATCATCGGGATAAATCAAAAAAGAATCACCACGCTTTTCTAATGACTTAACTGAAAGATGCGTAATGGTTGGACTTTTATTGTTGTAAGTAAGCAAAGACAGAACATACTTGAACCCAACCAAAATTGAACGAGTGATTGAATTATCAAATAACAGATTGCGAGGCGAAAACCATACAACCAACGTTGTGAGTAGCCCGAAGGCTAAAAGAATAAGAAGGGTATTTTGCATAATTTCAGACCTTGAATGATTTTTGCGACTCAGCGGTCTATGCGTCTGAAATTGATGAAACAAAATTGTAATTTTTATTTTTAAGTAAAAAAGAATGATTGAAGAATGGTTTAAAAAAGCGATTGAACGGTTTATATTTAATTCAAGTTGTATGTTTTTTATTTTAAAAAAATGTTTTATATTGCTTTTGATTTAAGCACGAACAACACATTTGTGTTTCTCAAATGTAAGATTTTAGCAAATGTAAAAATTAGCTCAAATTTTACCAAAAAATAGTCCAATGCATAAAACAGGCATTTCTAATGTTAGCAAAATAGTGTTTAAAATATTGATTATCAGAAAGTTAGGCCTTTTGTAGAGTCCAAAGGCATCATTCAAGTAAGTAGGAATTAAGACTTTCTCAAAAACTGAGTGAGCTTTTTTTACTGTCCAAAGGCATCATTCAAGTAAGTAGGAATTAAGACAATTCAAATTTACCGACATTTTGATACTGCACCACAGTCCAAAGGCATCATTCAAGTAAGTAGGAATTAAGACATGATTAACAGCTTTGTCACCTAATGCAATTAATTGTCCAAAGGCATCATTCAAGTAAGTAGGAATTAAGACACTGTGGCGGTGTCACCACCATTTATTACTCCAACCGTCCAAAGGCATCATTCAAGTAAGTAGGAATTAAGACTTTAATTAAATCATTACCTGAATTATACACTTTGTCCAAAGGCATCATTCAAGTAAGTAGGAATTAAGACAAACTGTGTAATCTACCTACTGTTGATAATGAGTCCAAAGGCATCATTCAAGTAAGTAGGAATTAAGACTTTTTGTGAATCTACGATACTGAACATTTTCCCAAGTCCAAAGGCATCATTCAAGTAAGTAGGAATTAAGACTCGTAAGGAGCTTCTGTTGTGATGGTTTTAATCGTCCAAAGGCATCATTCAAGTAAGTAGGAATTAAGACACAACTTTTTGGATACCGAATATTATCCTATATTGTCCAAAGGCATCATTCAAGTAAGTAGGAATTAAGACACTCCCAATTGTCAATTTACCTACTTTAGGTGTCCAAAGGCATCATTCAAGTAAGTAGGAATTAAGACATTAAACCATTTTTAGTTAAATTCTCTACTAAAGGGTGTCCAAAGGCATCATTCAAGTAAGTAGGAATTAAGACATTTTTACGCTCTTTAACTTCGAGTACTGTAATTGTCCAAAGGTATCATTCAAGTAAGTAGGAATTAAGACTATAAAGAATCTTGTTTATCTTTAAAGAAGATAGTCCAAAGGCATCATTCAAGTAAGTAGGAATTAAGACATTTTATGTCTTTTCCCTTCCACTTTTGAAAGAATTAGAGTCCAAAGGCATCATTCAAGTAAGTAGGAATTAAGACAGCATATGAGCTTAAGGGGTAAGTTAATAAGCTCTTGTCCAAAGGCATCATTCAAGTAAGTAGGAATTAAGACACTCTCTTTTAATGAACGTTCTACTTCTTCAAGAGTCCAAAGGCATCATTCAAGTAAGTAGGAATTAAGACATTGGTTTTGTTTGGAATAGTGAAATGTGTTTGTGTCCAAAGGCATCATTCAAGTAAGTAGGAATTAAGACGACATCATTTTATCTTCAAGGATTTTCATCCCTGTCCAAAGGCATCATTCAAGTAAGTAGGAATTAAGACATTTTTACCCAACGTCGTTTCTCGAACTGTGGTTCTGTCCAAAGGCATCATTCAAGTAAGTAGGAATTAAAAAAGGGTTTGCCAATTTGTGTATGGCAAACCCTTTTTATTGAATCTAAGGACGTTTTTTGCTTAAAAATTGCTTAAAGCATGATATTTTTGATATGTTCAATCTCGCTTTGGAACACACTCAACAAAATATCCAATAATTCATGCTAATCCGTACTCTCAAACTATTGCTGCCTTTTGCCGACTACCAACCCACCGAAACCAAGTTGCTTCAAAATAAAGTATTTGCGATTTCGAAAGGTCATATAGAGCGTTTCAAAAAACATTACGTCAATGCAGACGGTCAAAAGAAAGAAAGTTTTGAGTATCCTCTGGTAAATTTCAGGTCCGAAAATGGCAAAGGCGTTCTCTTTGCCCTCAACGAAGGCATTGATGATTTGAGGTTGTTTTACGAAAAACTCAATGACAAGCCCGTTCTCAAACCACTTCCTGCCTTGGCTCAATGGCGTGAGACTTTTCACCATGTCGGGCTAACTCCACAAAGCACCATTTACCGAGTGTTTCATTGTGCCTTGCTGAACTCTACCAATTATGAAAACTACCAGCACCTTGATTCGGGTTATAAAACAGAACTGGAACAGACGATATTTCTTGAAAATATACTCTCCAATCAGATTATCAATTTCTGTAATGCCATGCAATACCAGTTTCCCAAGGGCCAGCTCTGGGTAAGGATTTTGGATTTTGAAGAACTCGGTTTCGACACCTTCCACACCGATAATGCTGCCAGTGGCAAAGTGCCATTTTTGGTTTTCAACATCACATTTAGAACCAATATTCTTCTACCCGATGAAATTAGCTTGGGTAAAGAAAAAGCCATTGGTTGGGGTATTGTCAGAAAATTGACTTAAATAGATGCTTGAAAACAATCAGGTATTTTGACTTTCAACAATACTGTGAGTATTGGTTCTTCGTCAATTTTGGTGAAATCCTCTGTTTTAGCTCAGTTTTGGCGGATGGAATAATCGCTATTTCTCCCCGCTGGACTGGATTTTACTTTTTCAAATTTTCAACATACTAACATTACCATAAATTTGAATGTTGCCAGCAGTCAAACGTCAAGTCAATGCCCTGTTTGCCAGCATTTTACTTCAAAAGTACACAGTAAGTATCATAGGGTTAT
>JALONS010000136.1 GCA_025454855.1 Arcicella sp. | reverse complement strand
CTAAGTAAGTGTCAAAAGTTGTAAGTAATGTCTAATGATTTGATTATCAAAGGTTAATGCTTTTATTAGGTTGTCTAATCCATATCTAAAAATGCTAAAAGCTCGCCTTTGATGGGTTAAAATAGGGATTGGTTTGTGTTGATTTTCATATTCACCAATCAAATAGACCCAAATAAAAGCAATGGCAATAACCGCTAATAGTTTTTCAAGGCGTTTTTGGTCTTTCAGATGAGTATCTTCCAGATTGAAACCTGCGGTTTTTATGGCTTTGAAAAAACATTCAATCGTCCATCTTTTAGCATATACTTGCATAGCTTGTAAATTTTTCTGATAGGTGGCAACAATGACGAATTCTATTTCACCTTTTTTGTTAATGATTTTCATACCTGTCAGATAAACCCATTGGTCTCCGATAAGAATCAGTTTATCAATTTGCCGAATTGTATTGAGGGGTAGATTATTAAAAAGCCAAGAAACCCTTAATTCACGTCCTTTGTGATAAACAGTTAAGTTTTCTCTAATACGAAGGTAAAATTTGATAGGATTATTAATCAGGAATCTAAGCCATTCCTGCCCAATAAATTCTCTATCAGCAATAATACAGTCAATTGATTCTAAACCAAATAAATGTATATACCTCAATATGAGCAATTTACGCTCTTCTTGATTTGAGTTACCACGTTTGTCTAACATAGTCCAAAGAATTGGAAGGCTTATATTATCAGCTACAATTGTTAGACACAGGATGTTAAAATTGACATCACCAAATTGCCAATTGGTTCTATCTAAACTTAGTTGGTAAGGACCTTTAATAGGAGTAATCGCTACTAAAAGACGAGCAATTATATCAAAATCAATGGAAAATTCAGTGAAAAAACGCTGAATTCTGCGAAGGTTTGTACAGGTTTCTCGGTTATTGAGCGTTGCCGCATTTTTACTGTAACTAACGTTTCTATTACGAATTAACGAAACAATGAATAAGTTAAGAAATTTCAAACGGGCTTTATGCCACGGTAAATAGTTTTGTAATTGTAAATCAATGGTCGTTTTTATCCTCCATGAGCCAGTGCAATCTGTTTTATGTGTCTTGGTAAACCCATATTACTAATTGCTTGGCTCTTTTCAAAGTTTTGACATATACTTAGAAATGGGGCTTAAATTTTCAACAAAATGCAGTTTAGTGGATTTATAGAAAAAGTCTTTGCAGAAACAGAAATAAAAGGCAAAGACAACAAATCTCTTTCAAAAAGAGAGTTTTTACTTACAATTGACAATGGCGAGTTTCCAAAATCAATATGTATAGAAGTTTGGAATGATAAAGTATCAGACCCGAACATTGTAGAAGGCAACCTAGTGAGTGTTGAGTGTAATATTCAAGCAAGAGAATTTGGTGGTAGGTACTTTAACAATATCCGAGCATGGAAGATTGAAAAAGACAAAAATATGCCTTTCTAAACTAAACAAAACCCTCACCGTGCATAGACATAGTGAGGGTTTTAACTTGTAATGTCTAATAGAAACCCTAATTTTCTATTCAATTCTATATCTTTTATTACTTTCGTATGTTGGCTCTCGTATAAACCCTATTATCTTTGCTTCACAAACAAAACCATTGATTAATGAAACAAAAAGTAACCATAAAGCAACTCGAAAACTTTTTATACAGTGCAGCAGATATTCTCAGAAGCAAAATGGATGCTTCTGAGTACAAAGAATATATTTTTGGTATGCTTTTTCTGAAAAGGTTATCTGATGTTTTTGAAGAAAAACAAAATAGAATCATAAACACTGAGTATTCACACTTGAAAGAAACAGATACCGAACTACTCAATGAACTACTCAATGACCCTATTACATACAGCAATGAAGCTTTTTTTGTACCCGACAGAGCAAGGTGGTATCAATCATTTATTGATGAAAATGGTGTCGAACAACCAGCAATCAAAGATTTAAAGCATAATGTGGGTGATTTGCTCAATAAAGCTCTTAACGCCTTAGAAGATGCCAACCCAAATACTCTTTCTGGCTTATTTAAGGGAAGAATCAATTTTAATAAGCAGGTAGAAGGAAAAGAGGTTGTTAAAAACCAAGACCTCATTGACCTCATTAATAAGTTCACCGAGTTTCCAAGGCTTATCAATGAGAATTTTGAGTTTCCTGATTTACTTGGAGCTGCCTATGAGTATTTGCTCAAACAATTTGCCGATGATGCTGGCAAAAAAGGGGGGCAGTTTTACACGCCCTCATGGGTTGTAAGGCTACTCGTGCAACTGATTGAGCCAGAAGAAAAAATGAGTATCTATGACCCAACCGCTGGCTCGGGTGGTATGCTGATACAATCTTCTCAGTTTATTGAAGAACAGGGGGGTAACATTAACAACATAGAACTCTACGGACAAGAAAATGACCCAAGCGTAGTGGCTATTTGTAAAATGAATATCATTCTACACAATATCCAAAATTATTATATCGAATATGGAGATACCTTAGAAGAACCATTAAACCTTGAAGGTGGCAGAATAAAGCAGTTTGATAGGGTAATTGCAAACCCTCCTTTTTCTCAAAATTATAATCGGCAAAACCTAAGACACCCCGAAAGATTCAGATTTGGTTTTTGTCCTGAAACAGGGAAAAAAGCCGATTTTATGTTTGTTCAACACATGTTGGCAAGTTGTAAATCAAATGGTAAATTGGCAGTTGTAATGCCTCATGGTGTATTGTTTAGGGGTGGAAAAGAAGGAGAAATTAGAACTAAAATGATAAAAGCCAATGTCATAGAGGCTATTATTGGTTTGCCCCAAAAACTATTTTATGGCACTGGGATTCCTGCCTGTATTCTTGTTCTGAATAAAAATAAACCTGATAACCTCAGAAAAAAGATATTTTTTATCAATGCCGATGCTGAGTTTGGCGAGGGTAAAAACCAAAACTACCTAAGACCAGAAGACATCGAAAAAATAGATTATGTTTTCAAACACAAACAAGATGAGCATAAATATGCACGTCTGGTTGAGTTCGAGGAATTAGAACGGAATGATTTCAACCTCAACATAAGAAGGTATGTTGATAATACTCCTGACCCAGAGCCACAGGATGTTACGGCTCATTTGCTTGGGGGTGTACCAATGGCAGAGATTGGTGCTATCCAAAAACAAGCCCAAAAGTTTAATTTTGATGCCGATACTATTTTTGAAGACTTTAAACCTAACTATAAAAATTTCAAAAACACTCTTGCAGAGAAAAAAGACATCAAAGAAATCATTGAGAACGCCGAGCCAGTGCATGAGGTACTAAAAAAAGTAGAAACACTATTAGTCGAATGGTGGCAAGAAGCAAAACATAACTTTGCAGAATTAGCCCCCAAGACACTCAGCTCGGATATGGATATAATGAGTGTAGGTACGCCAAAAGTGCTGCCTTATGTCAGAAAAAAGCTGATAGAATCGCTTAAAACCAAGTTGGTTGCTGTGGGTATTTTGGATAAATATCAAGTGGCAGGGGTTTTTGTGAACTGGTGGGATAATATCAAGTACGACCTCAAAACCATCATGTCGAATGGTTGGATGCCTGCCTTGATTCCCGACAATTATATGATTGATACGTTTTTCAAGGCTGAGCAACAAGAAATTGAAGCCCTCGACCTAAAAATCAGTGATATTGAAAACCAAATACAAGAGTTTTTGGAAGCTACCCAAGAGTTTCTGGAATACGAACCCGATGAAGATGAAAAAATATCAGGGGCTGTTATCAAGCGTGAGTTATCAAACAGCATCAAGAGCCTTATAGAAGAAGAAGCCTCTGCCGATGATATGTTGCCTTACAAACAAAAACTGGAAAAATTAGAAGCGTTAGACACCGAGCTAAAACAAACCAAAAAAACACTGAAAGAAAAAGAACAGCTATTGGTGCTAAAACTCGAACTGAAAAAATACGGCTCAGAAGCTAAAAAAGTAGAAGACCAAAACCTGCTGAACCAAGTAATGAGCGAAATGGTAAAACTCGTAGAAAATGCCCACAAGGTAATAAAGCCCTTGAAAGATAGATTTATTGACTATCCTGAAACCATCATTCAGATAAAGAAAGCCATCGAAGCCTTAGAAAAGGCAAGTAAAAATGAAAAAGAGCTACTAAAAACCATCAAAAAAGTAAAAGATGAGTTTAAGGAGGCAACAAAAAAATATACTGGTTTAGTAAAAGATACCGATACTCTCAGCCAACGAATTGAGAGCTTAGATATACTGCTCGAAGAAATAGGCGGCATCATAACCGAAGACCAAGCAAAGACACTTATCTTACAAAAACACCATGATTTGGTAAATGAGCAACTAAGCCGCTACATGAATGCCGAAAAAAGAACCTTGGTATTGGCTTACGAAAAACTCTACGATAAATATGCTACCCCTGCCAAAGCCATTGAGCAGAGCCGTAGCCAAAGTTTATCTCAGTTAAATAATTTTCTGACACAACTAAATTATCTGAATTAATGGAAGATTGGGTTTCAAGCCAATTAAAAGAAATTATTTTGATAAAAAGAGGATATGCTTTTAAATCAAAAGATTATCGTGAAACTGGAGATTTTATTCTTAGGGTCACTAATATGGAAAATAAAACTATTAGCATGGATAATGCTATCTTTTTAGATATTTCAATAGCTTATTTATTCGATAGTTTTAGAGTTGATGAGGGGGATATTTTACTTGTAATGGTCGGTGCATCTACTGGTAAAATTAGTATAGTTCCTAAAGTAGCTAAAAACGTTCTGTTAAATCAGAATATTTGGAATTTAAAGCCCGATTCTTCAATTCTTAACAAAAAATTCTTTTTTTACAATGCAACTAACATTGTAAGGAATCATTTAAGTCGTTCACAGGGGAGTGCAAGAGATTTTTTAAAACAGAAAGATTTTGAACAAGAAATTTGCTTTTACCCCAAATCCCTAAAAGAGCAGGCAAAAATAGCTGAAATACTAACAGAAATAGATGAAGCAATAAGCAAAACAGAGGCATTAATAGAAAAATACAAAAGCATAAAAACAGGCTTGATGCAAGACCTCCTCAGCAAAGGTATTGATGCCGATGGTAAAATCCGCTCTTTTGAAAACCACCCATTTAAAGATAGCCCCATTGGTAAAATTCCTTTGGAGTGGGATTGTAAATATATTGGGGAAATTGCAGAACATATTAGAAGTGGAGTAACTCCAAAAGGAGGAAGTAAAGTGTATCAAAAAGAGGGCGTTTTACTAATTAGAAGTCAAAATGTTCATAATTCTAAGTTATTATTAGATGATGTAGCTTACATAAATGAAAAAATTAATGAGCAAATGTTGGGAAGTCAATTAGAAAAATATGATGTCTTACTTAATATTACTGGAGCTTCAATTGGAAGAAGTGCTTTTGTTCCATCAAATTTACCTAAAGCTAATGTAAACCAACATGTTTGTGCAATAAGACAAAATACTAAGTCTGAATCAAGAGCATTATTTCTATCCGAATTCTTAATTTCAGAAAAAGGTCAAAATCAAATTAAACAAAATAATGCAGGGGGTAATAGGGAAGGAATCAATTATAGTATGATTAAGGCAATAAGATTAGGGTATCCACAAGAAAATAGCGAATTTGATAGAATAGCAAAATGTATAAAAACCTTTGAAAAAACACTTATTTTAAACGAAATAGAGTTATCAAAACTCCAAACCACTAAAACTGGCTTAATGCAAGATTTATTAAGCGGAAAAGTAAGAGTTACGAATCTATTAAACAACGAATAATATGCAACACACACAGGATGTTTTAAATTACGAAACCTTTAAAGAAGCATGGTTAAAAGAAATTTTAGAGGGAAATCCTTCCTCAGTTCAGAAAGGGAGAAGCTTTGCTCGTAAGCTACTCACCCAATGGCTTGATTTTGATGAAGAAAATGATGAAATCATATTTTGTGATGGAGCTGGTGATGGAGGAATTGATATTGCTTACCTCCAAAGAAAGGAGAATATCGAAGAAAATGGTGCCGATGGCAACACATGGTATTTAGTACAAAGCAAATATGGAAAAGCTTTTGCAGGAGTTGAAACCTTGCTTTTTGAAAGCCAAAAACTAATTGATACTTTAAGCGGTCAAAGAACAAACCTTTCATCTATAAGCCATGAACTTGTTGAAAAACTACAAGCATTCATCAGCTCGGCATCAGATAAAGACAAACTAATTTTATTATTTGCCACCAACGACCCGCTAACCGAGGCAGAAGAAAGAGCAATTGGAGATATAAAATCAATAGGAACTCATAGATTCGGGGCTATTTTTGATGTGGATAGCATCAATATCAAAACAATTTTTCTGAGACAAGGCGAGCAAGAAATCGAAAAACCTAAAATTGAGGTATCAATTTCAGCAGATTTAGTCCAGTCTGGCAACGAACTGCTGGTTGGCTCTGTAAAACTTACAAATATTTACAAGTTTTTAAAAGATTATCAACACATCACACATGACCTTGATTTAATCTATGAAAAAAACGTAAGGAAATTCTTAGGCTCGGGCAAAAAAGTAAATCAAGGCATTGCAGATACCATTTCTACGAAACCCGAAAGATTTGGGCTTTATAATAATGGTATCACAATTGTTGTTGAAAATTTCACTCCACAAGAATCAGGAAGTTTCAAATTGACAAATCCGTATATAGTTAACGGTTGCCAAACTACAAAAACAATTTGGAATGAATTAAGAAAGAAAATTGACAATGGTAGTTCTGGTTCAAGTCCTGAATTAGACGATTATAAAGAACGACTAAATAAAGGAATCGTTGTAACCAAAATAGTAAAAGTAGGCGAACACGGTGAAGGCTTACTAATTGAAACAACCAAAAACACCAACAGTCAAAATTCAGTTACACAAAAAGATTTCATTGCACTCGAAAAGGGTTTTCAGTTTTGGGCAAAAGAAATGGCTGAAAAATATAATATCTACCTCGAAATACACAGAGGAGGCTGGGAAGCTGAAAAAGCTAAACGACAAACTACTTTAGACGAAAGAACATACAGAGGCTGGGCAAATGCTTTTGACCTACTTAAAATTTATGGTGCTGGTTGGCTTTATGAGCCAGGTATCGCATTTGGAAAAAATCCACCTTTTGCACCTGGAGGAAGTATATTTAAAAGAATCACAGAGTCTGAAACTTTTGGTGTAAGAGATTTGTATGCCTCTTATTTACTACTAAAACTTGCCAGAGAGTTAAATTTTGGTAGAGGTAGAGATTTTCCAACCCGAGGACAAACCAAATACTTATTTTGCTTTACAGTAATCAATTTATTGAAAGATGTAATGGTATATGCACAGATACCTACAACATTAGGTGATTTGTCAGATGCAATAATTAAGGTTTTTGAAGAAACAGATTCTGAGCCAGCCAAAAACTTATATAATTCTGCTTTGCAAGTAATAGATGATTATATGACACAAGGAGGAGAGAATTCTCTTTACAGTGAGCCAACTTTTACAGGTGATTCAAATGTATTCTTGAAAGATGCCAAACTTGGTAAAAGCGACGACCATTCTCCTAAATTGCAATTCTTAATATCAATGCAAAAAATGCTTATTAGAAGACCAATAGGTGGAGTAGCCATGAGTAAAGCAATTACCGATAAAATTAAATCAACAGAAAACCATGATATATAGTAATGCCGATAATTCAGCCGAGAAGAAATGGAAAGTAATGAGGCTTGAAGAATACCCTACTGTTGAGCAACCATTCCTCGAACAACTCAAACTCATGCTCGAATGGGATGAGGTAATAGAACTTACACTTTCTCAAACTCCACAACAAAGTTATAGAAATAGCCTTGATGAAGTGCTATTAGTGAGCCAATTAGTGGCTCAGTTGAAAAAGATAAACCCTTTTCTGACCGATACACAAATTGATGAAGTAATCAGACGCATAGATAGTTTTCAGAGTAATAACCTCATCGAAAACAATCAATCGGTGCTGAATCTATTACTCAATGGCACAACCGTTGATAAAAACCAGCAGACAGGAGATATAAGCCCAAGAGTGAGATACATTGATTTTGAGAATCCAGCCAATAATCATTTTGTGGCAATATCTCAATTCAAAATCCATATTAAAGGTACAGATAACTACATCATACCCGATATAGTTTTGTTTATCAATGGGATTCCTATTGGAGTAGTAGAATGCAAATCTCCCAAAGTGAATGATTCTATCAACGAAGCCATTACACAGCTATTGAGGTATGCAGAGCAAGAAAATTATGAAGATATAGGCGTAAAAGAATTGTTCTATTACAATCAACTATTGATTGTTACGGATAGATACGAGGCAAGATTTGGCACGATAACCACCAAAAACAAAAATCACTTTTATAAGTGGCTCAACCCTTATCCTCGAACCTTAGAACAGATTCAAGAAGGCGACAGTATTCCACACGACCAAAGGAGGTTAGTTGCAGGAATGCTTGATAAAACAAACCTATTAGATTTAATCCGAACATTCAATATTTTTTCAACTGATGATAAAGGCAATACCATTAAGATTTTGGGGCGTTATCAGCAGTTCAAAGCAGTTAATAAAGCAGTAGAAAGACTACTCACAAAGCCCACCAGAGAAGAACGTTCGGGCATCATTTGGCATACACAAGGTTCTGGAAAATCACTGACAATGATGTTCATGGTCAGAAAAATGTATCAATATACCAAATTGGCAGGCTGGAAAGTAATATTCCTGACAGACCGCACCCAGTTAGAAGACCAATTGGTAGAAACTGCATCAGCGATTGGCGTAAATATAAAAATAGCCGAATGGATAAATAAAGATGATGAAAAGCCCAACAGAAGTTTGAAGGAGCTAATCGCCTCTGACAATTCAGATTTGGTAATGGCTATGATTCATAAGTTTCAAGAAAGAGACTTAGAAACAATTTTTCCAATCTTGAATGAGAGTGATAAGATTCTACTCATGATTGATGAAGCACACCGAAGCCAATATACACTTTTGGGTGCAAATCTTGATAGAGCAGTGCCAAATGCCAGCAGAATTGCCTACACTGGTACACCTATTGATAAAACAGAACAGACCTTCGGCGATTATATTGATACCTACACCATGAGAGAGGCTATCGAAGATGAAGTAACACTGGAGATTGTTTACGAAGGCAGAACCAACAATGCAGAAGTGCCAGACAAAAAAGGCATGGATGGAAAGTTTGAAGACGTGTTTAGTGAATATGATATTGTACAAAGATTACAAATACTTGGCTTCGGTACAAGAGATGCTTATTTAGAAGCCGAATCTACCATTCGAGCAAAAGCCGAAGATATGGTAAAACACTACGCTGAGCATATTTTTACCAATGGTTTTAAGGCACAAGTGGTGGCGGTATCAAGAGAGGCAGCAGTAAGATATAAAAGAGCCATTGATGATACAATTACTACGCTGATTGAACAATTAGAGCATGACAACCCACAAGGAATAGATATAGATTTGTTGCGTAAGTTAGAAACGGCGGTGATTATTTCGGGTAAACAAAATGATGAAAAACATTTCAAAGAGTTTACCAAAGCAGATTATCACAAAAAGATGATAAAAAGATTTAAGTTAGGCTTCAACTCTGTAGATGAAGATGACCAATCGCTCGATGGAAACGTAGGATTTATTATTGTAAGAGATATGCTTCTAACAGGTTTCGATGCTCCTATCGAACAAGTGATGTATTTAGATAAAGTGATTGATAACCACAACTTACTACAAGCCATAGCAAGGGTAAATCGGGTTGGAAATCCTAATAAAACTGTTGGATATGTAGTTGATTATGTGGGTGTGGGGCATCATTTAAAGAAAGCATTAGAGAATTATGAAGAAAGAGAGCAGAAAGAAATAATCAATACATTGAGTACAAATGATGATGAACTTAATGCCTTAACAGATGCCAATCGTCAGTTGAAGGAGTTTTTTGAAGTAAACGAATGTACAGATTTTGGTGATGAAGATGCTTTTTTTGAATTATTTTATGATGAAGACCTCCGATATAAATATATCGTTCTTTTCAAGAAATTTGTCAAAGCATTAAATAATGTTTATCCCAAAAAAGAAGCATTAGATTTCATCATTGACTTTAATAATTATACATCTATCAATGCTCTTGTTGAAAAGCATAACCCCAATGAAAACAAGTTTAGCATGAAAGGAATACCTGCTAAGTTGAGGGCTATTGCTGATGAATTTTTGCAATCAAAAGGGATAGAAGTTAAAGTAAAACCAATTTCTATTATTGATGAAGAATTCTACAAAAAAGTAGAAAGTAGAAAAAGAGAGAAAACAAAGGCTGCTGAAATCGAACATGCAATTAGGCATTACATAAGTATCAATTTAGATGAAGACCCTGCTCTATTCGCTTCATTTTCAGAAACATTAGAAAATATTTTGCAAAGCCTCAAAGGAAATTGGGCTAAGATAAAAGACGAATTAGAAGCACTACGCCAAACGATTATCAACAGAGAGAAGGAAAATACTTATGGATTGAATCGAAAAACACAGATGCCGATATTCAGGTTAGCTAAATCCGAGTTTTTTCAGAAAGATAGTTTATCAGAAGATGAGATAAGTATAAATGTTGATATTACTCAAAATTTGTTCATTATTTTAGAAAATGAATTAAAACTAAAAGGTTTTTGGAGAAATGCCTCATCACAAAATAAATTGAAAGCAGAATTGCACAAGCTATTATTATCGGAAAGATTTTTGAATGTGATTCCTAATGTTAGGGCAAAGTATAAGGATTTTACCAGTAAATTGCTTGAGTGGGCAAGAAAAAATCATTATAAAATCGTAAACGAATGAGTTTGTCATACCAAGTTATTTACTCTAAAAGAAAGACTCTCGGCATTTTTGTTGAGCGAGATAAAAGTATTGTTGTCAGAGTACCTGAAGGAACTCCTAAGCATACCGTTGATGAGGTTGTTAATCAAAAAAAAGCATGGATTTATGATAAATTAGGACACCAACAAAAATATCACCGTATTTCAGACTCAAAAGAATTCATATCGGGAGAATACCTCATGTACTTAGGAGAAAACTATCAACTAAAGGTAACTCCAAAGAAATTTGATGGGGTGGTTTTTGACAATGATTTTATTATATCAGTTCATAACAAACCCAAAGCCAAAGAAATTTTTAAAAGTTGGTTCAAATCTATCGGTATCAAAGTTATTTCGAACAAAGTTGATTACTATGCTACACACCTTGGAGTAAAATATAAATCCATTAAATTATCTGAAATGAAATATAGATGGGGTTCTTGTACAGTTGCTGGGGTTTTAACTTTTAATTGGCGGATTATAAAAGCCCCAGTATTTGTAATTGATTATATCATTGTACATGAATTAGCTCATTTAATACATCTTAATCATTCTAATGACTTCTGGAACACCGTTGCTATACAACAACCAAACTTTGAAAAAGCCAAAAATTGGTTAAAAGAAAATGGAAAAATTTTAGAAGCAGACTTTTAAAACTCGAAATAGATATATGAAAATAGAATACTCCACAGAAGAAGAACTTAGAGAAGCTTTTACAGACCTCAAAAAGCAATGGGAAGCAATAAAAAGCACACAGCCTATCATCAGAAAATAATCGCAACAGCATTGAATTTCACAAAGCCACAAAGCAGGACTCACGTTTTCAGATGCTCAACTCGAAATTAATTAATCACTAACGTCTTAAATGCAATTACAGACAACAAAATATTCAGTTGTCAGTGGATGATTCTTGAGGCCTGTTCAATTCACTCTACTTTTATAAAATACAATCAGCCTCAAGCAATGAGATGAGCCCTTCACATGAGTGTAATGAGCCCCATGTATA
>JALONS010000135.1 GCA_025454855.1 Arcicella sp. | reverse complement strand
CCTAAAGTTACTTTTACGGCGTTTGCTAATGTATCAACGCCTCTCTTCATTTTGTCACGAGCATCCGTGTCGAAAAATAATTCCTTTGCCATTGTTTTAGTTATTGGTAATTAGTTACTGGTTATTTGTATCAATAACCAGTAACTGTTTAAATTTAATTTTATAAAGATTCAAAGTTTATTGTTACCGTTTCAGTTCTAATAACGAATAACGAATAACTAATAACTAATTAAAGAATTGCGAAATTAAAGAATTGCGAAAATGTCGCTTTCACGCATGATTAAGTAATCTTTTCCTTCAACGGCAATTTCAGTTCCTGAATATTTACCATACAAAACAGTATCACCAACTGCAACGGTCATTGGCTCATCTTTCTTGCCAGCACCTACTGCTACAACGGTTCCTCTTTGTGGTTTTTCTTTGGCAGTGTCAGGAATGATAATTCCAAATGATGTTTTTTCTTCTGCGGCTGCTGGTTCTACCAGAACTCTGTCAGCCAAAGGCTTAATACTAACTGTTGACATTGTTTTTTGATAAGTTATTTTTATTTTGATTTTTAGGTTTTAACCATGATTAGACCTAAAATTAGTTACCATACATCTGAGGTTTCTAATTTTTACTAATCTGTTACTTTTGCCTTTATTTTTACATAATTTATGCCATTGTAAAAAAAACGGTAAAATTGTCATATTTTATAAAAAGAACCATTTGTTTGTCAGTTACTGATTTACTTTTTGTCAGTTTTAAAAATTGATAACTGAAATCTTGACATTTTGCCAAAAAATATTCATCTTAGGGTTAGAATTTTCTGATATTTATTTTGTAATCCTTCAAATATTCAAACAGACACAGCCTATGAAAACATTAGATAAAGATTGGCTAACCACTGGCTTAATTGATTTCGAATACAAAAAGTACGTCCTTTTAGCCTATCTTCAGCACGTCAAAGGTAATTTTAAGAGCCAGAAATTGTATCCAGACTTACAGGATTTACACTTTCACTACGACTATTCAAAGTATTTTAAGGATGGAATAGAACGGATGAGTTTTCAGTTTCCCAAACGGATAAAGGGCTTGAATACTGAGAATTTGAACGTTGTTTACGAAGCTAATCCTCAGCCCGATAATTATTATTTGACCGAGCTGGAGTCTATCATGGAATACGCTCTGCCAAGATTTGAAAATGCCATTGCCGAAGGAGAAAATCTTGTTGAGGAGGTTCAAAGCAATGTGCAAATCTCTCCCGTAGGTATTTTACCTCTTTACAAAAACGATGGCTATCTATTACTCCACGAGCCATTAATCAGTGAAACTTTAGTTTACCAGTACAATCTGACGGTTTTTGAAGGTAAACATGAGAAACTTCGTGGAGTAAAAACTTTTTACGTTGAAACCATCAAGAAAACGCTTTCTAATACTTTTGAAAACATCAAATTGGAATTGGTAAAAAAGTATAAACATTTGCCCAATCCTGCCACTTACGTAGTAGAATCTAAGTATGTGCTACCTTTGGAAGAAACACTGTTACCCATTGCCAAAAAGAAGGTAGTAGAGCAAGTCACAAATTAAAAAAGGGAACTTTGAAGAGTTCCCTTTTTAGTTATTTAGAAAAATTATTTCTTCGTTGTATCAACTGGCTTTGCCGTTGGATTGGGTGCCGTTGGATTTGGTGCTGGCGTGGTTGCCGCTGGGATTCCAGCTTTACCTTTCGCTGCTTCCACATTCGATGATTCAATTCCTGAACCTGTGTCAGTTGGTGTGATAAACTTTGTTGCTAATACCAAAACGGCAATGGTGATTGCTCCACCCCAAGTGATTTGTTCTAATAAATCTCCAGTACGTTGAACACCAAACATTTGGCTCGCTCCTGAAGTACCAAATTCTCCAGAAAGTCCTCCGCCTTTTGGATTTTGGATAAGAACCACAAAAACTAATAAAACTGCAATAATGCAAATAACGACGATAACTGCTCCGAACATTTCTTTGTAATTTGAAAATTTGAAAATATAATAATTTGAAAGTTAAGGATTTGAAAATTTGAATTGCCAAAAGTGTTGTGCCATTTCCAAATTTTCAAATTGACACATTTTAAAATCAGAAAAACTATGCCAATTCTTGAATTTTAGATGCAAAGTACGCCTTTTTTTCTGGGAATTTCAAAATTAATTTCTCATACACCTCTATTGCTTTCTCTTTTCTACCTTGCATGATAAGAATTTTGGCGTAGCTTTCCGTTACAATTCCTTTCTCTAATTTTCCACTATTGACGGATAAGTCCTCTTGTTTTCCCATCGCTTCTAACTGGCTTTTAGTAGTTCTGATTAACCCTGGGTCTTTCATCAAAAAGCTGTCAATAATTGATATTTGTAGTTGTTGTCGTTGGGCAATTTCATCAATCAAAATGTCTTCCACCGCTGGCGAATTCGTGAACATATCAATTTCTGAAAGTGAATTGAGCGTATCAGTATTTTTGTTATTTGACTGATTTTCAGTTTCTTCTTTGAATTTATGTAAGTATTCCGACTCGAATTTTGGATTTGTAGTATTAGCTGAATCGTTTTTAAAACTGCCATTTATCAATTTACGCAAAGCATTACGGTTACTTGCTTGGGCAGAAGCCAGCCTGATTTTTTCAAAAGCTAATTCCTCCGCAAAGTGAGTACAATAACCTTTGGCGAGTAGGGCAGAGGCTAATTGGCAATAAGGATACTGTTTTGTGATGGCTTCTAATCCTTTAACATCCAACATCGAAATGTTATCAGGATGAGTTACTAAATAGGCAAAAATATCTTTGTTCATATTATTTAATGATAGAATGATTGAGTGATAGAATGAGTGAATATTTGAGTAATAAATTCATGAAGGGAATGGCGGGTACAATATTCTATCATTCACTCATTCTATTACTCAATCATTGCCTTACCATTCCCCAGCGGTTTTATTGAAAATATCCAAAATGATTTGGTCTAATATTTTTGGAATTAATTCTCCTTGAACGGCGGTAATGGTTTGTGTTTGGGCAAAATCTTGATAAAAAGAAAACTCTTGGTCATAGTTTTTATTTTCATCCTTTGCGTTCGTAAATTTTACCTGAATGGTAATCGTTAATCGGTTCAAACCACCTTTATCATCCGAAGTAGCCGCTTTGGGTTCAACGGTAAAGCCTGTAATCGCTCCCTCAAACATCAAATCAGGATTGGCATTGGTTGTTTTCAGAGATGTATTTCTCTGGAAATACTCCTTGAGCTTTTCGTTGAACTGCAAACTCAAATTGGGTGGACCACCCGCCGTCTGGAACAAGAAATTCTGAATTTGTATAGTTTTTAGGCTCGGGTCGAGGCTTGCCCCCCGAAAGGAGTAACAACTAATGAATAGAGAACAAAGAATAGAGTAGAGAGAGAAAATAAAAAATAATTTCAATGTCTTTGCTCTATTCTCTATTCTCTGTCCTCTAAACGCTAACTTACTCTTCTTCAATATCATACTGTTTGATTTTTCTGTAAAGCGTTCTTTCTGATATTCCCAAATCCTGAGCAGCATACTTTCTTTTATTTTTATTTTTTTGTAAAGCCTTGATAATCATATCTTTTTCTTGTTTTTCTAACGAAAAAGATACTTCTTCCGCTTCGTGGGTAACGTCTATAAAACCATTTTTATTTCCTTGATTTTCATCATTGAGGTTAATAATTGTTAATTCTGGATTGGTCTGATACGTACTGTTTCCATTGGGTAATATGCGAGCGGGATTTGTTTCGGGTTGGTACGTATTTGGCGAATACGGAAAACTTCTTTCGGGTTCTAAATTTTGGAATAAGCCTTCGTTTTGTTTGAGCAGGTCGGGATTGATTTCTCCGTGTTGAAGTACGTCCAAGAACATTTTTTTTAGTTCAGTAACATCCTTTCGCATATCAAAAAGGATTTTGTAGAGTAGTTCTCTTTCTGAAAAACTATCAGCCTGTTTTTCTTCAAAGTCTCTGCGTATCAGACCATTACCAATAGATTGACCGTTATTCATTTGAAGATAACTACCCAATTTTACTCCGTCAATAATTCTGTCGTCTATTTCAAGAATGGATATTTGTTCCGCTAAATTTTTTAATTGCCTAATATTCCCAGGAAAACGTTGCGATAACAAAAGTTGTTGGGCATCAGGGGTTAATTGGATTGTTTTTATGCGGTAACGTTCGGCAAAATCACTCGTAAATTTTCTGAAAAGCAATTCAATATCCATTCCTCTGTCACGCAAGGGCGGAACGAAAATAGGTACGGTATTCAAGCGATAATATAAATCTTCTCTGAATTTTCCACGTTCAACCGCAGTCATCAAATTGATATTTGTGGCTGCCACTACTCTCACATTGGTTTTCTGAACTTTAGAAGAACCCACTCGGATAAATTCGCCATTTTCAAGAACCCTCAAAAGACGGGCTTGCGTTCCAAGCGGCATTTCCGCAATTTCATCCAAGAAAATTGTTCCGCCGTCAGTCACCTCAAAATAACCCTTACGGGCATCAATAGCTCCCGTAAAAGCCCCTTTTTCGTGTCCGAAAAGTTCAGAATCAATTGTGCCTTCTGGAATCGCTCCGCAGTTTACCGCAATAAATTGTCCGTGTTTTCGGGCAGAAAGATTGTGAATTATTTTTGAAAATGATTCTTTCCCTGAGCCACTTTCACCCGTAATCAGAACGGTCATGTCGGTTGGAGCAACTTGGGCAGCTACTTCAATGGCATGATTCAAAGCGGGCGAGTTTCCGATAATGCCAAAACGGGCTTTTATGGACTGTAATTCAGATTGTTGCATTGGCTTTATTTCCAAATTTTACTAAAATCAAAGACTACTTTGCAATCTTCGATGTCAAAAACATAGGTGTCATTTTCAGATTCAAATACTTGGCGGTATCGTCCCTCTATTATTTGGTAAATGGTGGCTTTATTTACGTCAGGGTCGATAATACAATAATACTTGACCCCTTGTAGTTGATAAAGATCAAATTTTATGGTTAAATCTTTTTTACGGGTAGAAGGGGAAAGAATTTCAAAAATCAATTTTGGAACATTAATGATATATTTCCCATCAGAATTTTCACAGATGATAGAAGCATCGGGTTGTACAATGGTATTTTCATCAATTTTCCAATCAATGGGCAAAAAAGCCTCACAATCGTCGCAGTTATTTCTAATAAGTTCATCATCAAGGATTTTTACAATTTTTTTGTTAAGTCTTTGATGTACTTTAGACGGCAGGGGACTCATTGAAAACGGTACACCTGCAATGAGTTCCCATTGGTTTTCCCACTTTGTATAATCTTGATAAGTATAATGTGGTAAATCAGAAAGGTTTAATTGAAATCTTTGCATCTTGTTTAGATTTTAAGAGTTTACCGCCTCTCCCTTTAAAGTTGCCGCAGAGGCTTCGTTGATTTTTACCATTACGTAATCCCCTTTTTTATAATGATGTTTCGGAAAAACGACTACTTTATTTTGGTCGTTACGTCCTTGCAAATAATCATCTGACCGTTTTGAGAATCCTTCAACCAATACTTTTTCAATTTTACCAACGTGGCGATTATTACGTTCAAAAGATAAACGCATTTGCAAATCTATGACTTCGGTGAGGCGACGTTTTTTTACCTCTTCTGGAATGTCATCTACTAATTTCTTGGCGGCAGGTGTACCGGGGCGTTCTGAATATGCAAACATATAACCATAATCATATTTTACATATTCCATCAATGAAAGTGTATCTTGATGTTCTTCTTCGGTTTCGGTACAGAAACCCGTGATAATATCTTGAGAAATACCACAATCTTCGCCCAAAATGTTACGAATCGCATCAATTCGGTTGATGTACCACTCACGGTCGTAAGTACGATTCATTAATTTTAAGATACGACTGTTTCCACTTTGAGCAGGCAAATGGATGTATTTACAAATGTTTTCGTACTTTTTCATGGTATAAAGTACCTCATCTGTAATGTCTTTGGGGTGAGAGGTGGAGAAACGAATGCGAAGTTCGGGGCTGACTAAGGCTACTTTCTCTAATAATTGAGCAAAATTAACGTTCTCTGAACCATCCTCAGAAGCCCATTTATACGAATCTACATTCTGCCCTAAAAGCGTAACTTCTTTATAACCAGTATCTAACAAATCTTGACATTCTTTCAGAATAGACTGTGGGTCACGAGAACGTTCACGTCCACGAGTAAAAGGAACTACGCAAAATGAACACATATTATCACATCCACGCATAATAGAGACGAAAGCCGTAACACCGTTTGAGTTTAAACGAACAGGGGTAATGTCAGCGTAAGTTTCTTCTTTAGAAAGGAAAACATTGATGGCTTTGTGTCCGTCTTCCACTTCGTTTAGGAGATTAGGTAAATCACGATAAGCATCTGGACCTGCTACTACGTCCACGATTTTTTCTTCTTCCAAAAACTTCGTTTTCAAGCGTTCTGCCATGCAGCCCAAAACACCCACAACCATTTCTGGACGTTTTTTCTTTAGGTAATTAAAGTTTTTCAGACGATTTCTTACCTTTTGTTCAGCATTTTCACGAATGGCACAAGTATTTAAAAGAATAACATCAGCCGTTTCAAAATTAGACGTGGTAGCATAACCACCTTCTTGTAAGATAGATGTAACAATCTCAGAGTCAGAGAAATTCATCTGACATCCGTAACTTTCGATGTATAACTTTCTTTTACCAACGGCATTTTCTTGCTCTACACTGGTGCGGGGTAATTCTAACGCCTCTTTATCTTCTTCGGTAAGTATTTCTAACTCTCTCATGGTTCTTTGTTCATATTTTAGTGCAAATTTACGAAAAAATATGACAGAATGGCAGATTATTATTGAGAAAAGATTTTCATTTTTTTAAGAAGTGTAGTAAAAGGCATGGAACTATTAGCAAAAATACGCCAACGATGTTCTAAATGAATGAATGATTTTTTGTGTAATTTTAGAAAAATATTAATCCTTCCATGAGCAAAAATAAACAAAACAAAGACCAAACAAAAACCAAGCAAAATATTCAGAATGTCCACGATAAATTTTTCAAAGATGCTTTCTCCCGATTAGAAGTTGCCCAAAGTTTTATCGAAGAACTTTTCCCTCCTGACATCAAAGAAAAAATCAATCTCGCTGACCTTAAAAGGCTTTCAGAATCCTTTGTTGATGGTGAATTGGAAGAATATTTCTCTGATATTATTTACCAAACCAACTTAGCTAATCAAGAAACTTTGGTAACGCTTTTGTTTGAGCATAAATCTTATACTGTTCCTTTTATCCATATTCAACTGTTGCAATATGTTATCAATATTTGGAAACAAGAAATAAAAGATGGCAAAAGTGTTTTGTCTTTGGTGATTCCTATTGTTATTCATCATGGTGAGCAAAAATGGGAATACAAATCTATGAAAAGCTATTTTGTGGATTTACCCCAAGTATTACACAAATTCATTCCTGATTTTGATTATCTTTTGTTTTCTCTCACAGATATTGGCGATGATAGATTGACTTCTCTCAACAACGTTATTCTGAGTATGTCGGCAATGTTATTGAAACATAGCCATGATGAAAATGATGAATTTATGAGATTAACCCCCTTTTGGTTAGAAAAAATTAAGGAACTGGACACTCAAAAACAATTAGATTTTATCCGTAGCGTTTTTGTGTATATCCAAAACGCTATCAACTTGACAAACAAAGAAATACCAACTATATTTACCAAAGTTTCAAACAACACAAACAATATCGCCATGACAATTGCAGACCATATTAGAGAAGAAACAACTTTTAATGTTATTAAAAACCTCCTAAAAAAAGGATATGATGCTTCTTTTATTTCAGAAATTACAGAAATTTCTATCAAAAAAGTACACGAAATCATCCAGAAAATAAAAGACTCCAATCAATAATATCGCCATGACAATTGCAGACCATATCAGAGAAGAAACAACTCTCAATAACATTAGAAACCTTCTTCAAAATGGTGCTTCTTATGATTTGATCTCAAAATCATTTGGAATTCCTGTTAAGAAATTACAAGATATAATTCAAAAAATTAAAGAGCCTAATCCATAATATCGCCATGACAATTGCAGACCGTATTAGAGCCGAAGAAAGAGAAGTAACAATGGAATTTGCGACTTTTCAGCATATTAAAGGTATGTTAGAAAAAAACGTTGATGATCAATTTATTGCAGATGTAATAAAATTACCTATCCAAAAAGTTAGAGACATCATCCAAAAAATCAAGGACTCCAATCAATAGTATCGCCATAACCGTTGATTAACGCATCCGTATGGAAGCCACAGAAAACGTAACATTAAATTACGTTAAAGGCTTGATTCAAAATGGTATTGCTTCTGAAATTATTGCAAAATCTATTGGACTATCTATTCGAAAAATAGATGAGATTATCAAAAATTTGAAAAATTCTTCCCATTAGATTTTATCTGTTTCTGAAAATTAATACCCTTACGCTATTCCAAGTCTTTTTTAGGCTTGGGATTTTTGTTTTCACTGTTTCTACGAGATAAAAATTTCTCGAATAATAGCGGAATATCCATCATCTTGACATTGCCCGACTTAAAAATATGTGCCATCTACATACTTATTCATCGTGAGTTTGAATTTGCTCGTTGCCTATCTACTTGGGACAAAATCAATCTTTGATTAATAGCTCAAAATCTTCAAATCGTCCTTCTATCATCCAATTACATAAATAATCACTCTCTACGTTTTCTAATTTCATTCCTCTATCATACGCAAAAGCACAGGCGGCTATGATGGGAATTGCCCAATAGCCTTCTGCTAACAGTGTATGGTCTTTTTCTTCTCCGCTGCTATCTATGTATTGCATCGTATAGTATTCTTTCCATTTCAATAAGGCATCATAAACCGCTTGTTTAAAGGATGCTTGGTCTTTTTGAAGAATACAATGATAGATAGCTAATTCAGGTAATACCAACAATTCTCCTGTTGATTTTACCCATTTAAAAATATGGTCATGCCAAATATCTATACTTAAAAAATCACTGGTTCGAGTGATACATTGTTTGAACTCATCCCAATCTAATTGTTTTCGATACTCAAAATATGCTCCGTGGGCTTCATTTTCATTGCCGATACCTTTAATCAAGGTTTGAAAAAGAGCCATTGGTATTTCATAAATAAAATGATGTTGGACTTCTTTTTCAATAAATTCAAAAGGAATAGTAGCATAAAATGCTAAGGCTTCTTTATCTCTCAAAATAAAAGCCAAACGAATACTATTAGCCACACCGATTGCCCCAATACTACGAGTCTGATTGAATTTACCTATTGTTTCTACTATTTTGTTAGCAATATGTAACTTAATAAGTTTATCTTCATTCATATTATACTCAAACCATGCTTTATTAAGCTGATTGGAATGATATAAATAATTATAGGCATAGTTAGATGTACCGTAATGACCCGTCATACCTAAGGCATACTCTATTCTGCTTTTTATAGTATCAAAATCTATCCGATCAAATTCAGAATATAATAGTTGAATTTTATTAATGTATTCTCGCAAAGACTCATTAGCATATTGAGTAGCTCGTTCTTGTCTATTTTCCCAGCTTGAAGGAATGTGCTTAATCACTTCTTTTTTCATATCTTATTATATTGCTAATTAGTTACTTCTATCAATTGTGTGGCTCCTAAATCGCCTGAACTGGTAAATTTTTGCCTTAATACAAAGGACTTTATTTTACCAACTTCGTCGGCACCTTCCAATTCTTTTAATAATTTTTCTTGGTCAACAGATAATTTGTCCGCATTAGCTCTCAAATTGGCTATAATACTTTTGATATAAGCCTTAGTCCCTTGTTGATTAAATGAACCATTAGCACCATTTCTGCATCCGTGGCGAGTGTCACCACTCGACAACTGGCGGCAGCACAGCGGACTCCTATTGTTTTATAAGAAAATCAATCATTGATCTTTATATTTTTTGCTGTCGCCAATTGTCGAGTGAAGGCACTCGCCACGGATAGGAAAATAATCCTTACTTGAATCAAACTGGTTTTAGGGGTTTTACTTTTTCCCAACTTCCCGAATATGATACTCCTGAATTAAAGCGGGTTTTTCGGGTGATAGCGTAAAACTTATTTCTATATCGCTGTTTTCTGCTTCCATTACAAATGTCCCTCTTAGGTTATTTTCGGCTATCATGTCTCTTACTTTCAATATTTTGCCCGCTTTGGTGTAAATATCTTCGGCTTCTTTGCGTAGGTTGTTCGGAAAATAATCTAAGAAAAAGTTTTCGGCAAAGATTCCTGATTGTTCGGCATTTTTCCAACTGGGTAACAATCCGACTAATTCTTTTTGACGTTGCTTCAAAATCTCAGATACTGGAAATAAACGGGGTTTTAAGTGTCCCAAAGCAATTAAAGTATCTAAAATTTGGGTGTTTAAAGCACTGGCGGGGGCGTAAGTTCGGTTTGCAAATGAAATAAAACCGATGCCGTACTCGGGAAGCATTTTCCAGTTACTGCCAAATCCCGGTAAGCCTCCACTGTGTCCGATATTAGTAGTATGATGACAATCTTGAACCCAACGCAAGCCGTATCCATAAGCCGAAACGGTTGAACAGACTTGTCCTTGTGCATTTTTATTTTCTACGTTTAATGCACTAAAATTCCAGGGTTGGTGCATTTCTCTTAAAGAACTTCGCTTCAAAACGGGGGATTCGGGTGCGTCAGACACCGAAGCTGACAGATGAAATGCTAAATATTTTCCAAAATCATCAATCGTTGTGAGCATTCCGCCCATAGCTCCGTAAGCCCCATCGCCCAGCATGGGTTGCTCTACCCATTGTTCATCAATCCATTGATACCCCAATGCTAATTGGTTTTTAGGCACTTGCGTATAGTCCCAGTAGGTATTTTTCATACCCAAAGGCAAAAATATTTTATTGGTGATGTATTTTTGATACGGCTGTCCCGATACTTTTTTGATGATATATCCCAACATAGCGAACCCCATATTGCTGTACTCATAACTAACGCCAGCGGTGTTTGAGAAAGAAATCCCTTTTT
>JALONS010000134.1 GCA_025454855.1 Arcicella sp. | reverse complement strand
CAGTTTTTACCCAAAATGCAAACCGATATTTCTATCCAATTGGGTAATCGTAAACTGATTATTGATGCCAAATATTATAAAGAAACATTTCAGAAATATTATAATGCGGAAAAAATCCATTCTCAGAACTTATATCAACTATTTGCGTACTTAAAAAACCAACCTTGTGCTACTGCCGAAGGCATTTTATTATATCCGACCATTGAAAAAAGTGTGAGTTTGCATTATACACACGAGGGGCATACTATTAAGATTGAAACGTTGAATTTGAATCAAGATTGGAAAGGGATTCGAGAGGATTTGTTTAGAATAATAAACTAAATATCTACCACAAAAGCCCGATTTTTTGCGGTGAATAAATATGATTTTTTCTGGTTCTGCACAAAAATATTCACAATGTTGGTTTGGTCGTCAAAGGTATCAATTAGTACATTATTTTGTAGTTTATATCCACTGATTGATTCATTTACAGGCATTTCTAAGTAAATCCATGTAGCGTCTCCTTCTTTTTCTTTTCCGATATATTGGTATGATAATTTTTGATTTTTTGTATTAATAATCGAAAAGTACTTCCTGATGTATTGTTCTACCAAACCATCATTTTTGTCATTGTTTAATAACACAATTTTCTGATTTTGATTGGCAATAGAAAGTGCTTTTTCTAAATCATCAGTAAAAAGTCGGAGGCTTATTTCAAAGGTTTTTTCCTTGACATTATACCGCATTTCGGTAATGCTGGTGTGGAAATCATGTATCTGATTTCGGAGTGCGGATTTCGGAGTGCAAAGGGACAAGAGGGTCAATAAAGTTATTGCTAAAACCAAAAACCTGCAAGAATTTTTGAGACTTGCAGGTTTTTTTACTTTTGTATATACTTGATTATCAGTCATTTTTTTTAATCACATAGAAAGTTTAGCAATATTAGAGCTTAGCGGTTGTTTCATTAATGAAATTACCTTCCAATTATTACTTAACCCCTAAAACCTAATCCCCAATCTCTATTTGAATATCTTAAAAATATCATTACCAAACGCAAATACCATCAACCCTAAAAGAATGACGGTTCCTACCTGTTGAGCTATTTCCTGAACTCTTATCGATGGGGCTTTGCCCGTAATCATTTCCCAAATCAAGAAAATGGCGTGTCCACCGTCAAGGGCGGGGATGGGTAAGGCGTTCATAAATGCCAAAGACATGGATAGTAAACCTGTTAGAAACCAGAAATTAGCCCAATCCCATTGACCACCAAAGATTTTGGCGATACCTACTGGCCCACTTACGGCATTTGAGGCGGATACTTCTCCTTTGAAAATCTTCTTGAAACCTTTTAAATTCGTTCCTATCACGGTGAAGGCTTCCACAGAACCAGTTTTGAAGGATTCTCCAATTGATAAATCTTCATGCGTATCTTTCAAGAGAGAACGGGGTCTGATACCAATTTTACCTTCACTTGAAACACTCATTTTCAAAGTATCCAATGCTCCTTTTCTATCAATCACTACTGGAATTGTTTTTCCTTTATTTTCTGATAAAATTGGAGATAATTCTTGGTAAAATTTAATGGGTTTTCCAGCCACATTCACAAACTTATCACCTTCTTTTAGCCCAGCCTTAAAAGCACCACCACCACCTTCATTTTCAGCTACTTCTTTTACATCAAAAGGCCAACCTTCTTGAATAAATTCACCTTTTTTACCATCAGCTAATTTATCTAAAAAACCTTTCGGAAGGGTGACTTCTTTCTTTTCACCGTTACGTTCAATGGTGTAAGAAGCCTCATCTTCCATGATTAACTTCGTTACCTCATCAAATCTTACAGGGGTTTTACCATTAATTGCTAAGATTTTATCACCCGTTTTAAAGCCTACTTCTTCGGCGATTTTTCCAGCATAAATCCCTTGTTTATTTACTTCGGCAAGGGTTACATAATTAGTCCCAGAATGATAACGAATACCCCAAAAAATAAGTACTCCCAAAATAATATTGACAATGATACCTCCCAACATTACAATGAGGCGTTGCCATGCAGGTTTGCCTCTAAACTCCCAAGGTTCGGGTGTAGCTGCCAATTTTGAAGCATCTTGTGTTTCATCAATCATACCAGCAATAGAAACATACCCGCCCAGCGGAAACCAGCCCACACCGTATTCAGTATCACCAACTTTCTTTTTGAAAAGGGCAAAATTTAATACCGTAGGAACGGGGAAAAGGAAATCGAAGAACAGATAAAATTTATCTACTCGCATCTTGAACCACTTGGCAGTGATGTAATGCCCAAATTCGTGTAAACTAACTAAAATTGACAGTGCTAAAATCAACTGTCCCGCCATTACTAAACCTTCCATTATTTTCAGTTACTGGTAGTAAGTCCTGAGTATTAAGTATTAAGTATTAAGATTACTGCGAATAATTATTGCCAAACTAAGCCTTAAAATGTTTGAAAGAATCACTTTTCAGCACAAGATTTGATAATTTTTTTCTTAGGACTTAATACTTAGGACTTAATACTTTCACTAACTCCATATATTGTTTTATTTTAAATTTTATAATTGAAAAACTGTTCTTAAATCTATCTCTAAACCCTCCAAAACTTTTCCACCTGTAATTATTCCAAAATCTTGTTCTGTAGGATTGATGTCTTCGGGTGTATATATCATTATTTTTTTGTCAAATGGATTAATCAGCCAACCTAATTGAACACCGTTTTCGATGTATTCAATCATTTTGAGTTGAAGTCCTTTCCATGAATCAGACTCAGACATCAGTTCGATGACAAAATCAGGGACAATACGAGCAAATTTTTTACGCTCAGATTCAGATAATGCCAACCATCTTTCAGATTTTATCCAAGTTACATCTGGACTTCTGATGGCGGAATTAGGCAGTGTAAAAGCTGTTGAGGAGCTAAAGGTAAAGCCTCCACCTTGTTGAGAACTCCATAATTTTATCCTGAATGACAAATCCAATTCTCTGGAACCGCCATCTCCACCAGTTGGGGGCATAAGTATAATTTCTTTTTTGCTATTTCTCTCAAACTTTAAGCCCTCATTAGCCATACAGAACTCAAAGAATTCATCATCCGTGAATCCTTCGTATTCAAGTTTTGGTATTTTAAGAATTTGAGTCATATTGTTAATCTTCAAATTAGAGTAAACCCCTCGCAAATCTTCGTGTTTCGTTATCCGTCTGCACGTAATCCTCAATATTGGGTTGTTGGATAAACGCAACTTTATTCATACAAGTTTCAATAAAATCAGACATCGCTAAGAAACCTATTTTATCCTGTAAAAAGGCTTCAACGGCTACTTCATTGGCGGCATTCATGATACATGGCAGATTTCCTCCTTTATCCATCGCCTCAAAAGCTAAAGCTAAGTTACGAAATGTTTTGGTATCTGGTTTTTCAAATGTGAGGGATGGATATTGCGTGAAATCAAAACGTGGGAAATCTGATTTTAGTCTGTTCGGGAAACCTAAAGCAAACTGAATGGGTAATTTCATATCGGGTAGTCCCATTTGTGCTTTTATTGACCCGTCTTCAAACTGTACCAAAGAATGAATAATCGACTGTGGATGTACGACCACCTCAATTTGAGAGGCTTGTAAGCCAAACAACCATTTAGCCTCGATAACTTCCAAACCTTTATTCATCAAACTGGCAGAGTCAATGGTAATTTTTGCTCCCATTACCCAATTAGGGTGTTTGAGTGCTTGTGCTTTGGTAACTTGCTCTAAATCAGACCTTTGTTTTCCACGAAAAGGACCACCCGAAGCCGTCAGGATAATTTTCTCAATCGGATTATGAAATTCACCCACCAGACATTGAAAAATAGCGGAGTGTTCAGAATCAACTGGATAGATATTTACGCCTTTTTCTTGGGCGAGTTTAGTAATGATTTCGCCTGCCACTACCAGCGTTTCCTTGTTGGCAAGAGCAATATTTTTACCAGCCTCAATGGCTTTAATCGTGGGTAATAATCCTGCGTAGCCCACCATTGAAGTCAAAACCATATCCACTGAATCCATCTGTACTACCTCCTCTACGGCTTTCATCCCTGCATATACCTTCACATTGGTATGCGAAAGAGCCGTCAAAACTTTATCATAAAGGTTTTCATTGGTGATTACAACACAATTAGGATTGAATTTAATACTCTGTTCAATCAGTAAATCGGCATTATTTTGAGCCGTAAGCACTTCTACTTCAAAAATAGTTGAATTGGCTTCAATTACTTCCAAAGCCTGTGTACCAATCGAACCCGTTGAGCCAAGAATGGCTATTTTTCTTTTTTGCATAAATATTTGGCTTTGAGGCTTGTGCTGTGAGCTTTCTATATTAGGTCTAATGCCTTCAATCTATTTGCTAACTCGTTTTCAGAAATACTATCCTGATTAGATTTGTCATAGATAGAAAGTAGATATATCACTTCATCTTTTATGTGAACGTGAGTAATGACCCTTGCACCACCACTTTTTCCTTTATTTTTTGACCTTATTGCAAGGCGTATTTTAAAACAGCTATGAGACAAAGCATCTCCTTGAATGGGATTTTCGATGAGAGATTCAGCCAATTCCATTAAATCATCTTCAAGTGAGCGATATTTTTTGACTAATGGTTTAAGTTCTTTTACGAAGAATGAGGTAGAAGCTATTTTCATGGTAAAATTTATTTCGCTACAAAATCATTGGTGAACTCCTTCGATTCGTCTTTAGAAGGAATAATTCCCTCACGCCTAAAATCAGCAAACACCTCTTCTAACGTTTGTAACTTTATTTTCCCTTGTTTATGAAGATTGACCTCTCTAACAGCATCTGAAATACCGTCGAGAAATCTTTTGTTCTCTTCAGATGAAGATGGTTCTACTATTTTTACAGTTTTTTCAACCTTTACAAAATCAAAGGCTTTCACAATTTTCATAAAAAAAGAAAATTGATTGTCTGGAATAGAGAGAGTTAATTGTCTCATAACTTTATAATTTATATCAAACATTTCTACAAAAATAACGCTTAAAATCATTAACTCTATTTCTTTGGAAAGGTTAAAAACAAAAACGCTGTAAAAGTTCTGAATTACAGGCTTTTGCAACGTTTTTATTTTGTCGAATCTTACTTCACAAACACATTATCCACCATTCGCCAAATATTCAAAGGGTTAGATTGTTTCAATTCGTCGGGCAATAAACTGTCTGGAAAACTTTGGTAACTGGCAGGACGCACAAATCGTTTGATGGCATCGGGTCCGACGGAGGTAAATCTACCATCCGTGCTGGCAGGGAAAGGTCCACCGTGTTGCATCGCAAAACAAACTTCTACTCCCGTTGGCACATTGTTGAAATTTAACCTTCCTGATATATTTCTGAGGGTATCTACCACCTCTGGATTAGCCCCTAATTCGCTTTCAGTTGCCATCAGAGTAGCCGTAAGTTGCCCTTCCAAATGTTCCAAAACCTCCGTTAATTGGGTAATATCCTGACACTTGACGATGAGCGAAAAAGGACCAAAAACCTCCTGATTTAATGTCGGATTTTTCAAAAAAGTATCAGCCTTTACCGAGGCAATAGTAGCTGTACCCTGAATTTCAGCCGTTTTTTCTACCTTAGAAATAGCTTCTGTTATCACATGGTCTTGGGCTAAAGTAATCGTTTTCTTTCCTTCGTAATTTTTGTAAATACCTGCATTGAGCATGGTTGAAGGCGTTACTTTTTCAATTTCTTCCGACAAGACATCAATGAATTTTTCAAGAGACTCTCCTTCAATACCAATAATTAATCCTGGATTCGTACAGAATTGACCAACCCCCAGCGTAATCGAATTAGCGTAAATTAGGGCTACATTTTCAGCATCTTGGGATAGCTTTTCAGGCATTAGCACTACGGGGTTTATGCTGCCCATTTCTGAAAAAACGGGGATAGGCTCTTTTCGCTGATTTGCCATATCAAATAAGGCTTTTCCTCCCGTAAACGAACCCGTAAAACCAACGGCTTTTGTTTCGGGGTGCATTACTAAGGCTTTGCCTACCTCAAAACCGTCTCCACTATCCAAATGTGCAAATACGCCATCGGGCATTCCTGTGCGTTGTGCTGCTTTCAAAATAGCTTCTGCAACCATTGCTGAAGTGCGGGCGTGAGCGGGATGACCTTTTACCACCACAGGACAACCAGCAGCCAATGCCGAAGCTGTATCACCACCAGCCGTAGAATAAGCAAATGGAAAATTACTTGCCCCAAAAACGGCTACTGTACCGATTGGAACTAACATTTTACGTAAATCTACTTTGGGAATGGGCTGACGATGCAAATCTGCGGTATCTATTCTGGCTTCTACCCATGAACCTTCTTCCAACAAATCAGCAAAAGTTTTGAGCTGGAAAGTAGTGCGTCCCCTTTCCCCTACCAAACGTCCTTCGGGAAGATTGGTCTCCTGCATGGCGGTACGAATCAAATCCATGCCTAATGCTTCAATTTCTTCGGCAATTGCCCTCAAAAATGTTGCTTTTTGCTTACCCGAAACTTTACGATATTGTTTAAATGCCTCTGCTGATTTCAGCATTACTTCATTAACTTCTTGCATAATACAGATGATGATATGATAATTAGAAGGTTGATTTCTCTACAAAAATACAAGGGTTTTATGGATGCCTGCATGGTTCAATGATTAGTTTTGGCAATTTTTGACGTGAGTAGTAATAATCATTTCATTTGACTTGATAACCATCGTTTAATATTTACCCTTTATCCTTGATTATTTACGTACCAAACAACCCTATTTTTACGTTATTGAATGGTATAAAATTTGTATTTATTTTTTACGGAAATGCTGTAATACAATCATTTAGCGGTATTTTTATTAAATTGCATAAAATTACGTTTTTAATAGCCTTTTATTTGTCATAAAATTGTTTTTGTGGTAGTTCAACTACTTAAATAACCACCCAATAAACAGAAATATATCATTTATAATTAGTGATTTTAATTCCTTAAATCGTTGATTGTAACATAGGATTTCTGATAATTTTCCCAATGATATTTAAACTTAAAAATATCTCCATACTACTGGCTATTTTTTTAGTAACCAGTCAATTATCCTTTGCTCAAAAAAGAGATTCCAAGAAAAAAGAAGATTATACTTCTGCCCAATTACAAGAAGCTGAGGCTTATTTCACAGAGGGCATGAAGCACTTTATGATGGAAGATTACGAAAAGGCTGTTCCATCGTACCAAAAAGCTCTTGAAATTACGCCTGATAATGCGGGTATATTTTACGCATTGGCTAACAATTATCAAAAATTAAAAGAGGAAGAAAAGGCGTTAGTTTTTGCGGAGAAAGCAGTTCAACAAGACCCCGAAAACGCCATTTACGGTGAACTCTTAGCCGACTTATACGTACGCAAGCGTAAATACGAGCAAGCGGCAAGGGTGTATCAGAACTTAATTTCCCAAAATCCTACCAAAGCAGAATATCACGTTGAACAAGCTGCGGTATATATATTTGATAATCAATACGATGACGCTCTGAAAGCCTACGACCGTGCCGAAAGAATCATGGGAGTGAATGAGGAAATCACTCGGCAGAAGCAAATGGTTTTGATGAAAATTGGCAAAGTGGACGATGCCGTAAAGGAGGGTGAAAAACTGGTTTTATCAGACCCCGAAGAAATTGAATTTAGCATTGACCAAGCAGAATTGTTAATGTCTAATAAACAAAACGATAAGGCGATTCCGTACCTTGAGAAAATTTTGAAAATGAATCCTGAAAATGCTCAGGCTCATGTCATGTTGGCTCAATTATACCAAGAAAAAGGTGATATAGACAAATGTAATCGAGAATTGGAATTGGCTTTTGCTGATAACAACTTGGATGCCACCACCAAAGCCCGAATATTGATGGGCTACATGGGCATGATAAAAGATGATAAATCGAGAGAGACGGCTTTTAATTTGGTAAAATCATTGGTAAAACAAAATCCTAATGACCCAAAATCTCATGCCATCTATGGAGATTTATTATTGCAAAAAGGTGACGAAAAAGGAGCAAGAGACGAATACGTAAAAGCTGCCCGATTGGATAAATCAGTGAATGAAGTTTGGGGAAATATCATTAACATGGATTTTAGACTTCGGCAAGTGGATAGTGCCATTGTGCATAGTGAAGAAGCCATCGAGGTTTTCCCGAATCAATCGGCATTTTGGTACTATAATGGTTCGGCATACTATCAGAAACGCAACCATGCAAAAGCCGTGGAGTCGTTGGAAGAAGCCCGCCGACTCGCCCCCGAAGGCTCAGACTTAACGCAACATATTTATGCTTTATTGGGTGATACTTATAATAGCCTGAATAAGCACGAAAAGTCGGACGAGTCTTATGAGGCAGCCTTGAAAGAAGACCCCAATAACGACCACGTGCTGAATAATTACAGCTACTTCTTATCATTGAGAAAAGTAAAATTAGAGCGTGCTGCCCAAATGGCAGAAGCATTAGTACAAAAACACCCCGACAACAGTACGTATTTAGATACCTACGCATGGGTTTTGTACGTGATGAAAGACTATAAAAAAGCAAAACTTTATTTGGAAAGAGCAGTTGAACTCAATAAAGCCAGTGGAGTTATTGTAGAGCATTATGGAGATGTTTTGTATCAATTAGGCGAAAAAGACAAAGCCGTAGAACAATGGAAAAAAGCCAAAACCGTTGGTACTACCAGTTCATTAATTGATAAAAAAATCGCTGAAATGAAATTGATAGAGTAATGTCTAATGAATAAGTGATAGAATGAGCGAATGACAGAATAAATATCTTTCAACAATTTTCACTCATTCTATCACCCAATCATTCTATCATTGAAACCTAACTCAATAAAAATGAATAAATCAATCGTATTCCTTCTTGTATCAATCGTATTTTTTGCTTCTTGTAAACGACAGCCAATCAATAAAACTTCTGCTTCTTCTGATAAAGATTCTGTTCAAGTTATTACCAGTACACCCATCATAGTGAAAGATTCCGTTTTGGTAACACCGCCAGTAAAAATCGCTGAGAATGAAGAAGATAAAGTTAAAATTGACGAAATTGACTTTAAATATTTGAAGGCGAAAGCAAAAGTTTCGTTTAAAAGTCCCAAAGAAAGTCAGAATGTAAATGTTGATATTCGGATGAAGAAGGACAGCATTATTTGGATGAATATTTCAGCATTGGGCTTTTCTGTTGCCTCTGCCCTCTTTGATAAGGATATTGTAAAATTCTATGATAAATTTCACGGAGAATATAATGAATATACCTACACTGATTTCTCTGAAAAATTCAAATTCAATATTGATTATGATATCTTGCAATCTTTGATTGTGGGTAATCGTCCTTTCAAAAAGAAGAAATCGAGGGTGGTGAGAGAAAATGAATACTACCTATTGAAACAACAAGAAGGAAAAGTAATGATTGACAATTACATTGGTGATAACAAGAAGCTAAAAAAATTGTTGCTAACCCAAGAAAATACGGATAATAAATTAACTTTGGATTTTGATGATTTTACGATGTTGAATCAATATTTATTTCCAAATTCAAGTCTAATAACGGTTGATTACAAATCACAAGAAGACCAAAAGATGTACCAAACCGTAGTGAATATCAAACACACGAAAGTAGAATTATTAGATACTCCTTTAGAATTTCCGTTCAAAGTACCTGAAAAACTATTGAAGAAGTAAAATAATAAATAGGTTGGATATTCATTATTAAAAATGTTTTTACAAAAGAGAAGGTGTGTTAAGTATTGATTTTTAGCAATTTCCCCATTCGCTTTCTCGCAAATCGCTTTTCGCTTAATAGCTATAAACCCAATTTCAAATTCTTAAATCAGTAAAACATATCATGTATTCTAAAGCAGCCCCGAAATTTATCTCTGGACTGCTTCTTGTTTTGTTGTGTATCGTGACGGACGTTCAGGGGCAAAGTCGGAGGAAATCGAGCCGTAGAGCCAGATTGGAAGCTGCCAAGCGAGAAAACTTACAGAAAATCCAAGAAATCAACAAAATAATAGAGCGTACCGAACAGAAAAAAGAAGTAACCGTTGGAAAACTCAACGCCCTTGGGGAACGCATTAATAAACAAACTCGACAAATTGATATTATCTCCGAAAATCAACAGTTACTCGAAAATGAAGCTCAGGAACTTACCAGAGTGACCACTGAATTATCGGGCAATTTAGAGAAACTCAAAGCTGAGTACGCCAAAATGATTTATGCCTCTGCCAAAACCAGCAATAAATTCAATAAGCTAAGTTTTTTGTTTTCTTCAGCCAATTTCAATCAATTTTTCAGACGTTATAAATACCTACAACAGTATTCCGAAGCTCGTGAAAAACAAGCCGTTTTAATTCAAAAAGTACGCACTGAATTATTGGCAGAACAAGTACGAGTATTACAGAAAAAACAAGAACAAGCGTCGGTACTTCGTGAGAAAATTTCGGAAACTCAAAATTTGCAGTTACTCCGTGGTAAACAGTCTGATGTGGTAAGTCAGTTAAATAAGAAAGAGAAAGTGCTTCGGAACCAGTTGGCGAGTAACAAACAAGCCGTTGAGCGACTGGAAAATATGATTGCTCGGATTGTGGAAAGAGAAATCAGACGCTCGCAGGAACGTGAACGCAAAGAACGAAAAGAAGACAACGAAGACAATACATCTTCATCGAAAAGCGAAAAATCCAACAACAAAGCCATCGCCATGACTGCCGAGGAAAGCAAATTAGCTACTTCTTTCTCAGCCTTGCGTGGGCGAATGCCTTGGCCCGTAAGCTCTGGTTTTATTTCCGACCATTTCGGAGTTCATAATCACCCCGTT
>JALONS010000011.1 GCA_025454855.1 Arcicella sp. | reverse complement strand
ATGGGACTTTTCACATTACGCAAATGCCGTAGGCATGAACGATATATTAGCAACCTATTTTAATCGGTTGTGAGTAGCCCAATGGGACTTTTCACATTATTCAAATGCCGTAGGCATGAATGATATATTAGCAACCTATTTTAATCGGTTGTGAGCTTTTCACATTACGCAAATGCCGTAGGCATGAATGATATATTAGCAACCAATTTTAATCAATTGGAAATTTCAAATCAATTCCTCGAATAGATAGGTTTCATCGTAATCTATTTCGTATTTCTTGAGCATATCCAAATACTCTTCTTTAAAGATTCGCTTTTTATGATGTTCTTCCTGATTTAGAATGTATTTGTAAACCTTATCGACATGGGATTTGCTATATGTGAACGCACCAAAACCAATTTGCCATTCAAATCTATGTGAAAGTAATCCGCTTTCATTGAGCCATTTAGAGGACTTTGCTTTTGCACTTTTCATCACATCTGAAACACAACAAGTTGGCTTTAGTTTAAAAAAACAATGGACGTGGTCTTCTACACCATTTACGATGATAGTTTTACATCCTGTTTCGTTTATTAAATTGCCAATAACCGCTAATAATTCTGATTTCCATGCTTTATCAATTACTGCTTCTCTGTATTTTACCGCAAAAACAGTTTGAACATACATTTGATGGTATGTATTTGCCATAATTTGTTTTTGATTTAATGATGTTACATTTTTCAATCGATTAAAATCGGTTGCTGAGACCTCGGTCATGCCTACGGCATTTGACCTACTACATAGTCCCAGCGGGACGACCAATTTCTTATCTACGGAATTCATTCCGTAGTAGTAGCAGAGCCAACCCGTAGGCTCAAACCCGTATTTTACCCGTTACGGCACTATTGATTAAGGTACTTTTATATTCTTTTAATTTTTCAATTTCTTGCTCTTTTAAAGTTATTGCGGTGGCGATTTTTTCGGATATATTCTCGATATGCTCTAAAATTAGGCTTTGTTCACTTTTCGGAGGAACAGGTACTGAAATATCAAATAAATCACCTGTATAGAGTCTAATCAGCCCTTCAACTATTCCTGTGGCTCTACAAATAAATTCTCTAATGTAAGATGGACTTTTAAACAATACTTCTAAAAACTTTAAATCCTTAATTTTTCCGTTTGAATAATATACTGCATAATCTGGGCTGACGATTCCAGTTTGTGGAATACTACTTTTGAAGAAAACGCCCAAATGAGCTTTTAGCTTATTAAAAACTAAATCCTCCTTGTAAACAAGTTTATTACCTACTGAACTTTGTGCTACTTCTGCTTTTTCATGAAAATCGCTTCTTACAACTAATCCATGAATTTGACTCATCATTAATAAAGGTTCATCTCCTGCAACAGACCTTTCATTCCTTTCTATCAAAATATACTTCAACTTCTTCACCTCCCAATGCTCAGGAATATCTCCAATCCATTCTACGCCAGAGGGTTTTAGTTTTACGTCTGGATTAATGCCACGAGTTACCGCCCGATGAATCAATATTTGGCGACGTTCTTTTAACAAGGCAATTTGTTTTTCTTTTATCGTAATGGCTTGGTCTATTTGGGCGGTTTTACGGTCAAGAAATTCAGCAATGCGGGTTTGTTCGGTTAGTGGGGGGATTGGAATAATTAATTGAGAATATTTATCTGCTCCAATATTTTCAATTGTTGCTTTTATGAAAATCGAATCTTTCCATCTATTAAAAAAATCAGAATTAGTGTATAAATATAGAAAATCACTCAAAATCTTTTTTTCATCTGTTTCTGCCTTAATCAAATAGCCAGCATAGCAATAATTTGACTCAATAGACATAGATTTTTTGAATTGATAAGTTTTTCCAACTGTCGCACCACTTCTTGCAAAGAGAATATCGCCATCTTTTAATAAATAATTTCCTCCTTGTTGCCATGAAAGTGATAATTTATTCGTTTCACTTAATTTTCCATTAAATCCAAAATCAGTGATTCTTACATATCTCGGTAAAGAAATATCATATTCTATACCACTTTCATTAGCTCCATATTTTAGTTTGCCATTTAATAAATATTTTAACTTCTTCACCTCCCAATGTTCAGGAATTTCACCCAGCCATTCTACGCCAGAGGGTTTATAGTTGGTATATTTTTGTAGGTTATTGTTCATCTTGGTTGTTAGGTAATTTTTGTAATTTGGTTTCAATGGCTTGTACTAACTGTTTTTCGGTAGGTAAAATCAATTCATATTTACTTGCCACTACCTGTTTTTGATTTTCGGGTAAACTAAATTTTACCACGGTATCATTTTTATCGGTACACAACAAAATGCCAATCGTTGGGTTTTCGTGGGCTAATCGTTCCACTCGGTCATAATAATTGACGTACATCTGCAATTGTCCTACGTCCTGATGGGTTAATTTGTGCGTTTTAATTTCGATGATTACAAAACATTGCAACAGACGATTATAAAATACTAAATCCACAAAAAATTCATCATCTTCCAATAAAATGCGTTTTTGCCGAGCTACAAACGAAAATCCGTTACCCATTTCCAGTAAAAACTCCTGCAAATGCGTTATGATGGCTTGTTCCAAATCTTTCTCGTAATAACTACTTTCCCGTTTAAGTCCCAAGAATTCTAAAAACATGGGGTCTTTTATAATTTCCTTTACTTCCGAAACCTGTTTTTCACCCTGAGCCACAGCCAACACACTTTCTTTATCGTTGCTCATTAAAAGACGTTCGTACAAAAGGCTATTAATTTGGCGTTCAAGTTGCCGTGAAGTCCAATGATTTTTAGTGCTTTCAGCGATATAAAAGGCTCTTTTATCAGCATCATCTACGGAGATGAGCAATTTATATTGTGTCCAGTTCAATTGCGACCGCACTGCGGACGCAATTGGGAAAAGCCTGTAAAACCGCCTAAATCGTTCTAACTGCCTAATACCGAAACCCGAACCAAATTCTGGTTCTAATTGCAGAGAAAGGTATTTGATGAGGTATTTTCCGTATTCGGCACGGTCTTTTCCTTGTTGTTCTTCTTCAAAAATGTATTTCCCGATATGCCAATACATAAGTGTACGTTCGTGGTCAACAGCCCGAACTGCTCTTTCCTGAGCATCTTTGATAACTGCCTTTATTTGGCTAAGAAGTGTGGGGTTGATTAATTCCATTGTTTAACTAAATTAAGTTTAAAATCTCCCGAATCAAGCCATCACTTTCATTTTCCAAAGCCAAAATATCGTTTGAAACTTCCTCCAAATCACGCAAAGGTTTATGACGGTAGAAATACTTGTTAAAACTGATTTCATAACCAATTTTGGTGGCTTCCAGATTGAGCCAAGCCTCCGAAACGTGCGGTTTTACCTCTCTGACGAAGTAATGATAAATCAACTCTTTCAGTGGTACATATTCAGTATCCCGCAAATCAGATTCCGTTTCGTATTCCAGATATTCTAATTTTTTAGCGGTCGAGAAATAGCCAAAATCAGCTAATTGACTTTCAGTACAGCCCAAACGCTCCAATAATTGATTGAGTTTTTCGGGCGTAAACTTGCTTGTGCCTTTGATGACTTTTTCGGCAGCGGCATCGTACCAAGAAACGGCATTGAGGATTAAATTTTTCTCCGAAGCCGATAGCTTTTCTTTACGAGCTTTCAACTCATCATCCACCAATTTCTTGAAAATATTAAAGTCATTGTATTCGTCTGTTCCAATGGATTCCATTAAAACTGTTGCCATTTCCAATAAACTTTGTTGCTTTTTCCACGTTAGCGGATTGACTAAGGTTTCTTGCAATTTTCGAGAAAGATTCAACTCCTGAGCATCGCACCAATCCATGATTTTCTTTTCAAATTTGGGTAAATCGGTATAAATACTTTCGCCAAACGACTGGTATGCCCAAGCCATGGGTTCACGGAGGTTATTCACAAAACGCAAATCAGCAATGCGTTCCGCTGAAAATTGGGCTTTCAAGCGTTTTGGACGCTCAATGGTAACTTTATAATAACCAAAATCTTGATTATCAAATATTTTACTGGCAATTCCTTCATCGCCCAAACGTTCAACAGCGGTTAGGTTTTGGTAAACATCAATAATTTGTTCGATATGTTCAGGGGCAAATTCACAATTTTTATTCCCTAAATTTTTACGGAGTTTACGATACAATTGTCCTGCATCAATCAACTGTACCTTCCCTTTACGGTGGGCTTTTTTATTGTTGCCCAAAATCCAGATGTAAGTGGTAATTCCCGTATTATAAAAGAGGTTATTAGGTAATTGAATAATGGCTTCGAGCAAATCATTTTCAATGATATATCGACGAATATTACTTTCGCCCCCGCCAGCATCACCCGTAAAAAGGCTCGAACCATTATGCACAGACGCAATCCGAGAACCCGTTGCACTAATGTAGGCAGGCTTCATTTTATCAACCATTTCCATCAAAAACAGTAATTGCCCATCCGATGAACGTGGTACGGCTTCCACGTCTTCTTCTTCACCCCAATAGTTTTTGAGTTTTACTAAGAAACGTTTGTCAATTACCTCATTACCGTCTTTAATATATTTTACCTCACTTGCCCAAGATTTACCGTAGGGAGGATTAGAAAGCATAAAGTCAAAATGAATACCCGAAAACTCATTAGTTGCCAGTGTAGAGCCGTTTTTGATATTGGCTGGGTCATTGCCCTTAATCATCATATCAGACTTACAAATGGCATAAGTTTCGTCATTGATTTCTTTTCCGTAGAGATACACGTCACCAGTTGCCTGAATTTGTCCTTCTTCGTCTTTGATAAAATTTTGAGCCTCCGTGAGCATCCCTCCCGAACCACAAGCAGGGTCATAAATCGTCATTACGGCTGGAAGATTGTCTTTGATAGGGTCAAAAATTACGTGCGTCATCAGGTCAATTACTTCACGGGGTGTAAAGTGTTCGCCTGCTTCTTCGTTATTGTCTTCGTTAAATTTTCGTATCAACTCTTCAAAAACGTAGCCCATTCCCAAATTAGAAAGTGGTGGGAGTTTCCGTCCTTCGGGGTCATTTTTTTCAAAAGGAGTTAGGTTGATATACGGAGAAGTAAATTTTTCTAAAACAGCCAGCAAAACATCTTTGTTAGCCATATGGTTTATTTGACTGCGGAGTTTAAACTTGGTAATAATCTCCTTCACATTGGTACTGAATCCGTCGAGATATTCTTTAAAATTAGATTCTAACAACTGTTGGCTATTGGTTGCGGTATCATGTAATAGCTGTAAAGTCCACTTCGAGGTATTATAAAAAACGTAACCAGAAGCCTCTTGGAGACCGTTATCGTCTAATTCGGTAAAGCCAGCTTCTTCAGTCTGGAATTTTAATTCTTCCAATACCTCAGCCTTCGAGATTTCGAGTAGAGCGTCTAAACGACGGAGAACCACCATGGGTAAAATTACGTCACGGTATTTACCACGAACGTAAACATCTCGGAGACAATCATCAGCAATAGACCAAATAAAGGAAACAATTTTATTGTGGGAAGCGGTGTTCATAAGGGGTGATTAAAAATAAGAGGGAATATGAATTTATGCTCAAATATAGCTAAAATAGCTAACATTTTTGGACGTAGAAAAGCATAAATGACACCCGTTGAGATTGAGTTTTGGTGTTAAAAGGGAATTCCATTAAACTTAGAAAAGTATCGGGAAAAGTTGGTTGAAATAAAGGAAACGTCAAAAATTTATAACGACTTCCGTAAGATTTTTCAAATACGACAAAATTACGCTAAAGCATATTGACCTGCCACTTAAAAAGTTCGTTGTTCCAATTAGATTCAAACCCTTGATAAACAGGGGCGTAATCATTGAGAATTCCATTGACATTTTTTGGGAATAATATGCTTGTCAATACAAAACTCCATCTAAAATGATACTTGATTGTCCTAATGAATTCTTCATAGATAGCTTTGATAATCAATCGCTTAGTGGTTGTTACTTTAATGGTTATCCAGAAGGTTATCTAAATGGTAAGTTATCTTCAAAAATACCATACTCCTGTAAACAACACTTAGGAATTACTAAGCTAATAACAATAACACCACTTAGGAATTTATGAAATATTTAACATTTATAAAAACTATTTTACTAATTGTAGATACTAACAAATGCCCGAATATCACAAGCATTTTTTGACTGGGTTAGGAATGACTTGTGAATAAAAAACACAGAATGCACTTGCCGTCCAATAAGTCGTAACTTACTGAACCATCCATTTTAATTGAAATACTCAATTACATCTTTTAAAAATATAGTCCAAAAAGTAGGTTCAATAAAAAACTACCATTTATATTTGTGAAACTAACTTTTTGATACCGTGCGACGGTCGCTTTATGAATAAAATCTTCGGATATGCTCGTGTTTCAACAATCGACCAAAATCTTGATACGCAAATTGAAGCCTTGCAAAAATTTGGGTGTGAGAGAATTTTTCAGGATAAGATTTCTGGAGTAACCACTCAGCGACTCGCCTTAGATGAGATGCTTTCCGTTTTGAGGGAGGGTGATACGGTTGTTGTTGCACGTTTTTTTAGGTTGGGAAGAAACAGAGACCATCTGATTAATTTAGTCAATGACTTTGCCAAAAAGAAAATAAATTTCAAAGCCCTTGATGTGGGGATTGACACAACCACACCCGCAGGAAAACTCATATTGTCCATTTTTGCCTCCTTGGCGGAATTTGACCGAGAAACTATTTTAGAAAAAACTCGGGCTGGACAATTGTTAGCCAAAGCCAAGGGAAAGCACATAGGGAGACCAACGGGTCTTAACCAAGTTAATTATGAAAAGGTGAAGGTAGCATTACAAAAACAGATGTCTGTGTCGGAGATTGTCAAACTCACAGGAATTAGCATATCGTCCGTAAAGAGGTACAAGAAAAGTATTGAGAGTAAATAACTCAACTGACTTGTTGGCGGTCGCCGCTGCGGTTTGAAAAGTGAATTTTCCGCAGATTTGCATGAAGAACCTCTATACACATGGGTTTCAACGCTTGATAAAGGTCAAGACTCCGAAACTCAATTATTCCAATTACGAGGGTACGCCCAAGTTCGAAACTTTGAAGTAGTCTCAGAATTTATTGACTACGCTTCAGGAACAAGTGAGGACAGAATCCAATACAAGTTGATGATGGCAGCTGCCAAGAAGCGTAAAATTGATGTAGTGTTAGTTTAGCGATATGACCGCTTTGCTCGCTCCACTCAGGCGTTGGTGAATACTCTGAAAGAATTTCAAAGTTTTAGGCATTGACTTTATTTCCTATCAGGAGAATATTGATACTACCACCCCAACGGGTGAATTGATATTTCATGTGATGGCATCACTGGCACAATTTGAAAGCTCGTTGATTAGTCAGCGAGTAAAAGCAGGAATGGCAAGAGCCAAAGCACAAGGCAAACACATTGCCCGTCCACCGATTACCAAGGAGCTTCAAGCAAAAATCATAGAACTACAACGAGAAGGATTATCCATGAATAAAATCTCAAAAACATTGGGAATTGCTTACGGAACGGTTTACAATTATCGTTTAAAGAATAATGAAATGGACGTATAAAAAAATTAGCATGACCCCACTCTTTTTATTCAATGGTAATGAGAATATTGGTACGCTTATGAGAAAATATCACTCATTAATGAGTGTTTACGAATAGGAGTGTTTTTCTGTTTTCTTAGTGTAAACGCTCGTAAACGGTCTCGTTTACAGGGGCGTTTACGTTTGTACACGTTTGTAAACCAGCCACTTAACCCCTGTAAATGCAAATTCACCCAAGAGGACTATCTGTAAACGGAATAGGCTCAAGAATTGAGCGGGAGTAATATCCATAGGGTCGGAATATATTATCACTGAAAATACTCATATTACAAGCATCTAATTTTATTTTGTTATCAGATTTAGGAGGAATTATTTATCAAACAGGATTTCAAGAATTACTGAATTTAATTAACTACTTATCAAAGTTATACCTCTGGATACCCGACTGGGTATCCGAGCATAAGTAATTGATTATCAAGGATATTCGACTGGATACCCAAGCATCGCTAAGTAATTATTATGGATTACCAATAAGATTACCATAAGGATTACGGGCATAAATAACTAATTATCAAGGATTACCAATAAGCTTACCATAAGGATTACCGAGCATAAATAACTGATTATTAGGGATACCTTTCAAAAATCACTAACAAGATACCCAAGTGATACATTTAAAATACAGCTCTTTGCGTTACAACCAATCCATTTGTAACGTTACGGAGATACGTTACGTAACGTTACAAGATGTTTTGAAACTATTTTTATCAATATTGTCAGTCCATTGTCATTCCATCTATTAAGTTGTAAAATTGATAACCTTTTACATTGTGTTTTCATGGAATAATAATATTTAGTATTTTGCCAAATACCCCCTGATCTTGGATTAAGTCTTACATAAATGGTAATGGTATAAAAACAACCACCTTAAAGCCCGATAAATCTCTCCCGAAATCATCCATGATTTTAAACAGAGTTTAACTCTATTCTTCGCTAATAATCACCAACCAAATCGTGAGGAAAATAAGAAAATGCCTTTCTGGACTTCTTAAATGACACCTTGCAGAAGTTTTTTTTGTTATTTTTGATGAGACCCTATTGTTGCTTTTTGAGAATACGAATCTTGAGAGCCGTTAGTGTGATAACAATAACACCGCTTGCCTTTTGAAACCTTTTGAAACTGCTAAAAATCTCAATATTTTCGCTTAAAATCGCTCGAAACAGCGTTTTTGAAATAGGTTAATAACATCTTAGTAATAAAGTAGTAACAACTTAGTACTAACTTAGTAACAAGCAGTTTTTAGACACTTTCATGACCGTTTTGGATATGGAACCATTCGCTAATAATATTTTGAAAAATTTGTAAGATAATTACACCTCAAAACCGCTCTGAATGATGAAACTCTGGGGTGGTCTATTTTTGGTTTACACTTTTTGCGAGTTTTGTTTTTTAACATTTCTATTTTTACCTATTCTTTTCAAACCACTTTTTTCTCAAAATGACTCGGGACTTCGTAATTTAAACTTGAATGTAGTCGTTGTCTGTTATAATAACTCTCAATAAATTCAAACAAAATGCTCCTCAATACTGATAAGTTTTAGTAACCTCCTTTCGGCATTTCTAACTCAGTTTTCAACCTACTCCACAACGATTCTGCAAAGGTATTATCATATGGGTCATCAGCTCGGCTCATGCTCTGTTTGAGTTTAAATATGTGGACTAATTCTTTCATTTTATCGGATAAATACTGCCCACCTCTATCATAATGTACGATTATAATCTTGGCTGTGTTTTCTCTTCAAAAGTGCCTTCTCTAAGGGTTCTCTGACAAATGATTCTTGCATATTATCATCCACTGACCAGCCTACAATTACTCGTGTGAATAAGTCCATCGGGGACGTCCAGTCCATGTACACAGGTACGCCCATTGACCATTCTTTAGGGGTATATTAGTGATGTCTGACACCCGTACTTGATTGGGTTTTGTAGGTTTAGGCTGATTCAATAATAAATTTTCACAAACCCTTTTACCATGTTTACTATCAGTCGTTCTGGGAACAAATTTTGGTGGCTGAATGGCTCGTCAACACTCTTCTCGCATCAATTCAGCTACTTTTTGGCGAGATATTAAACAAAGAAGCCTTTATTCTACGACTACCATAGCGTTTAAAATTTCTTAAAAACTCTAACCGCACTTCGTGTTTAGGGCGATGATATTTTTGGTCTGCATTATAACTCTCTCCACGTTTGTAGCGGTAAAATGCCGTTCTACTCACGTCAAATAACGAACATAAAAAAATCAACCGAATAGTCCTTTGAAAATGATAGTATCAATTCGTAAATGTCTCTTAGCTGGACGTGCTGAAGAGAACCAACAGGAGCGCCTGCCGAGCTTTTTTTAGAATGTCCCGTTCAGACTGTAAGTGAGCATTCTCTTTTTTGAGTTGTTCGTTCTCTGAAATGAGCCTCGGATGATAGCTCGTTTGCTCCTCAGAAGTCTTGGTTTTACTCTTCATTTGAAATTTGCTTTTCCAAGTATAAAGAACATTTCGTGAAATCCCAGAGGTCTTCGATATTTCATCAACGCTCTTACCTGAATTTAGCATCCGCAGGAGTTCTTCTTTGAAATCATCCTCATAACGTGTGTATGATTTCTTGGTTTTCTTCACTTCCATTTTTTGCACTTTTTATGCAAAAAAGTGTGCCGTTTTTTGAACCACCTCAGTCGTGAGAAATTTCAACTTTTCTTTAGTTGTAACCTAATTACATAATTTTAATACCCTACACCCAACACCCCCACATACACAAACCCCTCTCGTTGTGAAGCTCCTCGGATTTCATAAACATACTGTCCTGCTGATACTAATTGGTCTTTGTATTTACCGTCCCAAGGGTTTGTGTAACCTTTTGAGTAATAAATAATTTCGCCCCAACGGTTGAAAATACTTACTTCGCAATCTCTGAAATTCTGAATCCCAAAAATCTCCCAAGTGTCGTTTATGTTGTCGCCGTTGGGGCTAAACATATTCGGAATCAGGATGCTTTTGGTGACAAACACTACCACAGAATCTTTCATGGGGCAAAGATTGGGCGTACTTGCTATTACCCTATATACGATATGGTCTTCGGGTGTAATCTTCGGATTATTGATAGAAACATTGTCTATCCACTTCGGGGGCGACCATTTAAAGGTGGTCGAAGCATTATCGCTCTGTACATTTAAGGTTCGGCTTTCCCCCAACGGTAGTGTGATGTTTCTACTATCAAGCGTAAGTTTGGGAGACGCTCTTTGGGTAATCTCTACGCTGTCTTTACTTTCACAATTGGGACTCGTGATACTACCTAAAATGTAATATTTACCTGCTTTCTTGGCGTGATATTTGGCTTTATTGCTCAATGTTGTACCTGCTAAGTTCCATACCAAAGCTACGGTGCTTCTTTGGGGAATAGCCTCTATCTGTACAGAATCTCCTTCACAAAGTGCAGCGGTGGGAGATTTTACTTTTACCAAAACTACTTGTTTTACTTTCACTACCTGAGAAGTTGTATCGTTGGCACAGACCGTCTTAAAACTTTTTACTACCGTATAATCTCCTAATTGAGTTACTTTGTAGGTGGGAGTGTTGGCTCCTGCTATATTATCGCCGTCTTTTTGCCATTGAAAGTTGAATGTTCCTCCCGTGGCACTTACATCCAAATTAACGGCTTCGCCTGGGCAGATACTTACTTCTGTTACAGCTATGCCTTCATGAGTAATTTTACCAGCTGATGGGGTATTGTTACTACAATCTACTACAGGTAGCTGGAAATCGTGTCTGACTAAGCCAATTCTTTGTCCATTACGGTATTGCTCACATTGAACGGAAAATACAAATAAACCTACTTCGTCTGCTATAAGACTAATAAGCCCAGTTTTGGGGTCAATACTCATGGGTTTACTGCCTTTGATGGTCATACTGGCAGAATATCCTGGCAACCATTGCGTAAGAGGATAAGGGGCTGGCTTGGCTTTATCGCTGGCATTGGTGATGGCGTTGTGGCTACTATATGGTGTAACCAAACTATATCTCAATTCGTTGAGTGTGTCTTTATCAACCGCACTCAAATTGTATTGAAAGGGCTTTTTGTTGCAAATGTAGTCTCCGTTAGGTTGGTTGAAGAGGGGCGATGAATACGTGATGGCAAGCCCATTTTGTTTGAGGGCTGGAAATTCTAAATAGAGAGTCATGCCTGAAATGCCAGGACTAACGATATTGTCCACTTGTGAATTTCTACAACATTTTGCCCAAGCGATATAATAGCCCCCAGCATCGGTGAAATTATCTAAATTGAGGGTTACTTCTTTGGCATAACGGTATTCACGAGTTTTGAGGTTGCGGACTCTGGCACAGGTTGCGTTATCATAAACCAAATCTTGGAGAACCTCGAAGGGCATTGAGATTTCTTGAATTTGCAAGTTGTCCCTTTTTCTAAATATCCGAATCGTTACGGGTGTTTTTTGTAAGTAAGTATCTTCACTGGAAGGCATGATGATAAAATCTACGAACATATTGAGGGCAATTTTAAACTTGCCTGCATCCTTGTCCGTTTGAACCATATAAAGATTACCTCCGTAAATATGCTCGGCTCTAACCTGATTTTTGAACGTGAAAAACATCAGGATTATCAAAAGGTAACGATATGATTTGGTGTGAGGCATTGTACTATTATTATGTTCAAAAATATTAATGATTTTTTGTGTAATTTTAGAAAAATATTAATCCTTTCATGAGCAAAAAGAAACCAACCAAAGAATCCCAAAATATTACCAATGTTCACGATAAATTCTTCAAGGAAACTTTCTCCCGCTTAGAGGTAGTCCAAAATTTCATTGAAGAAACTTTGCCCGTGGAGTACAAAAGCAAAATAAATCTTCAAAATTTGGTACTTTCCAAAGACTCTTTCATTGATACATCCCTCGAAGAGCATCTGGCGGATTTGGTTTATAAAACTACATTTGAAGGGCAGGAAGTTTTAATAACTTTACTTTTTGAACACAAATCCTATATTGATTCTTTTCCTCATTGGCAATTGTTGCGGTATATGACCAACGTTTGGGAATTAGAACAAAAACAGAAGCAAAAACCTTCTTTGGTAATTTCCATCATTATCCATCACGGTGATTCAACTTGGAAAAAAGTACCGATACAATCATACTTTGGACAACTTCAAGCCAGTTTATTGCCTTTTCTGCCTGAGTTTGACTACATCTTGGTTTCGTTGAATGATTTTTCGGATAAACAGATTACAGAATTTAAAAATGCTTTTCTTCGTACTGCCGCTTTGTTGATGAAACATAGCCGAGACGAAGAAAAGAAATTGTTAGCCATCGAATCAATCATTGTGGATTGCCTCAAATCAGTTGAGGCTCTGCAAGATGATGATTATATGGAAACTGTAATTTTATACATGAACAATACGTTAGACTTGACAACTAACGAGTTAATGATTATTTTTACCAAAGTTTCAACCATCGTAACACAAAAATTTATGACAGTCGATCAACGCATCCGTATAGAAGCCACAGAAAATGTAACATTGCAATACATTAAAGGTATGTTAGAAGAAGGTTTTAATGCTGACACAATAGCAAAAGTCTTCAAACTTCCTATTAAAAAAGTACAAGACATCATCCAAAAAATTAAGGACTCCAATCCCAATCTATAATATCGTTATGACAGTCGATCAACGCATCCGCATAGAAGCTACTGAGCTTACCACTTTCAATCATATTAAAGGTATGTTAGAAGAAGGTTTTAACGCTGATACAATAGCAAAAGCCTTCAAACTTCCCATAAAAAAAGTACAAGACATCATCCAAAAAATAAAAGACTCCAATCCATAATATCGCCATGACAGCCGACCAACGCATCCGTATGGAAGCCACTGAAAACGTAACATTGTATTACGTTAAGGGCTTGATTTAGAATGGTATTGCTCCCGAAATTATAGCAAAATCTTTTGGTTTATCTATCCAAAAAATTGAAGAAATTATCAAAGATTTGAAAAATTCTCTCCATTAGATTTTAGTTGTTTTTGAAAATTAATACCCTTACGCTATTCCAAGTCTTTTTTAGGCTTGGAATTTTTGTTTTTGCTGTTTCTGATAAATTTCGCTCTTCGAGATGCCTTACGGAACATTTCAAAGAGCGGAATATTTCTTTGCTTTAATCTTAATTTATTTCCAATTCCAACAACGCCCAGAGGACTTAATCATATGTGTCACTCGGCAAGAGCCGAGCGACTGTGGGGAAACTTTCGCCGTATTGACCTAAACTCGAAGAGCGGAAGGGGGTATTTATTCCAATCGGCATAAGGATTTTCAAGAATAACTACTTAGTTTACCTTCTAATCTATGTATTCTATCTTCCATTTTTTCGCCCCAATTATTGGGTAAAGCATGATTATTTCGATGTATTTCTAAAAGTGTTTTTGAAAACTCAAGAAGCATTATTTCAAAATCTTTTTTTTTCATTGTAGCTTCTTCCACAGGTTTACCGATTAATGTTAAACGTACCATAACACTATCTTCTGGAAATATAATACCCGTCACATTTATGTCAAACCAATCTAAATAGTTATGATAGAATAGATTTAATACATCTTCTATTCCGCATCTTCCTTCTTCGATTGCTGCATCTATTATGTTGCTCCATTGAAATAAATCATAACTATCAAAAAAATGGTCAAATGGACAGTCTGCTATTAATACAATCCCTTTTTTCCGTTCGGAAATTTTTGTCTTTTCTATTTTCCAGTTCATTATTATTTAAAGTAAAAAGTATTTACAATTTTTGTTGTGGAATCAAAATAACCTTCAATAGCAATTCCTGAATTAGTCAAGCCATTAAATTTCATACTGCTACCCGAAGTTACAAGATTTCCTGTAGAATACGCATCTTTTAACGCTTCCTTACAAGCATTTTCTAATGCGTTATCCGACCAAATAGTTGGGTTATATATGGTTTTTGTAAAAGGATCTCCACCTTTTAAAAGACCAGTGGTCAAATTACTACCTGTAAGTTGTGGTACTCTATAAGTTACTACTCGTACTCCACTTATTGAGGGATGAGCTACATCACTGATTATAACTACTTCTGGAACAGAAGCGTGGTTTAATGGTAAACCACTTGGTACTGTATAAGTTGGGTTTGCAACTAAACTTTCTTTTTTGACAATTGTATTATTATCCCATTTTGTTGCGTCATGACAACCAATTATATCTCTTCTTTGTGGATTAGGAACTCTTACTTTTAGATGTGTTTGAATAGTATTGGGAATACTTCTATACGATTTAAGTATGGATATACTGGTTATACTTTGATTTATTTTCCAAATATCAATCAAAATCACTTCGGCTATTATTCCTTTTGCAAACTTTGTATCGACTGCGAATGTGTTGGTGAATGCTTTGGCATTATTTGCATCAAGGGCATCAATTGCTTTATATAGTGCTACACGTTGGTCTAATGGAACATTTAAAGTAATTAAAGTATTTTGTAACTTATTCCATTCTGTTCCTAATTTTTCGGTTAATGATGTAATTAAACACTTATTATGTACCAGCAAACCTGCTTCTCCAATAAAATAATTGTGTTGTTCGGCAACTTCTATATTATAAACCGTGGCGGTAGAGTCAATAAAACTAACACTTTCAACGGCTGCGAGTTTGCCACTTTGGGTTAAAACACTATCACCTTTTTGTAAGTCTTTTACTGGTGTATAGTGTCCATTGGCAAAGAAGGGGTGTTCAAGAGTAGCAATAATCATTGCCCCACCAATTACCACTTTGGCAAGCTTTTTAACTTCTTTCTTAAACAGTTTAGTTACACGGCTCAACGTATTTTGAGAAGTAGTATGGTCAAAAGCACTCACCGTATCATTCAGTTCTAAACTCTCTATTGGCTTAGACACATTGCCTACCTTTACGGGAGTACCCGCCACAAAACAAGCTATACCATTTGCTCCGCATTTAGCCGATGCACCAGCTTTGGTTAGTTCAACATCATCAGCCGTATATCTTATACCGTCTATTTCCACTTGTGCAACTTCCTCTAAACGTAGGGCGGTAGAAGAACCTGTAGCATCAACTAAATCGATTGGAGGAATAGGAGAAGTTGTTTTCTCTAATCTTAAAACATTATCTTCCAATTGTGCAATCGGTATTGAGCCAGTTCTTCTTGATATGTTAATGATTCTGTTGTTTGTTGCATTTACTACTGCAATAAAGTCAGTAATATTTGTACTTCTATTAATACGAGCAACTATGTCAGATAAATTATTCATGAATAAAATACGAGCTCTTTTGCCTAATTTTTGTAAATGTTTTTCTATCCAACCCTTTACTATTACGTTTGTTCTTCTTGCTTGCTCTGTATTAGCAAGGTTTCTTGCAGGACGTGTAGCTCTGGCGTAATCATCCATCGCATCGAGAGCTTCATTGGCAGCTTGTGCCTTCATGGTTTCTCTTAAACTTCCTGCCGCAGTACCCAGTTGAGCAATAATCCCAAACCTTTGACAATTTGTCTGTATTTCTCTCGCCTTAGCTATTTCAGCATCTCGGGTTGGTCCAAGATTATAATTTTCGACTAAGAAATCAACAAAATCTTGGGTTGAAGTAACGTCTGTAAAAATAGCTGAACCAATATCTGCCACTGCAAAGAAAGTTCTTGCTGTTGAGCCAACTCTTAACGCTGTGGCTAATTCTCCAATTCCCAAGGCATAAGAAGCAACAATTGCTGTATTGATAGCTCTTTTTTCATACAGTTCGGTTTGTTGCTTACGTTTCAGATAGCGGATATAAAAAGCGGGAACTGTACCAGTAGGAATATCATTTGCCCCTCCAACATCTTCCAAGAAGGATACATTATCAGTAAATGGAATAGCAACAGGGTCATAAATATCCAATGCTATTATATTGATTGAGGGTAACTGATTTGCCCCAATTTCATCAGCTTTGATATATCTTGAAGCATATCGTATTTCGGGTGAAGGATCTACCATGTAAGAGTAAATCTCAACCTTTGGCTCAAAAACATCAATTTTACCTACTGAAATGGTATTTCCAGTTAAATCAAAGCCATCTCCTAATTTGGCATAATTATAGAATTCGTTTGGATAAGAGCCAAGTGCTCCTTTTCCTAAAATAAAGGTTGCTTTGACAGTCGTTTGGTTGTAAGTATTCTTAAAGGCTACTTTACTTAAATCTAATAAAATATTTATGGCTTTTGTATAGTTATCTTCACCGTTTGCATCGTCAAGACCTTTTTCAATTGCTTCAATGGAGGTTTCTGTTTTGAGTGCTGCAAGAAGAGCCGATTCTGTACCTTTACCACTTTTCAAAAGTTCTAATACGACTCCCTCACAACCACCTTGTTCATCACAGCCGAATCCTAATGTCTTACTGGCTATTTTAGTGATTAATTGAGCTTTACAAGTTGGGGTAGCATCCAAAAGGTCTTCCATCAACATGATGTTCAATTCATTCTGAGACCACAAGTTACAAGTTTTAGCTTTTATTCTATTTATTTCGACTCCCCTCTTTTGAATAAACTGAGAAAAAGTTGGGTAGCCTCCTTCTTTACAAATAGATACCCAAGGGAAGGTAATACTTAGTGGTGGCCAATAGCTTAATGGTGCACCATAGCTATCAGTTCCTACACTGTTGTACATTTTGAATATTTTTTCTTTTGAAGCCTGACTATATTTATCAGGAATTAATTTGGCTATTTCAGAATTAAATTCACACTTATCCTCTTTCAAAAATCTACAATCACTCAAAACACTTTGTCCTGCGGTGTTTTTGACCTCACGTGAATTTGCTCCTTCTACCATGATATAATTACCAAACGAATTTGTTTTGAGTAATACAGGCGTAACACTCGTACTACCCGTTACGGTATAGCGTTCTATTTGGCTTGTATAAAACAAATCTTTGTTAGCTCCGTGTGGAGAAGCATTGGTATATCCGTAATAAACAAAATTATCATTAACATCTGTAAAGGTTCTATAAAATTTACCATCTAACATAAATGAAGCAATCTGTCCTTCATGCCCTACTTGTTCGGCACCATAAAATGAAACGGGTTTGCCCTGAGCCGTAATATCAATTGAGTTGCCATCAAAGCCCACAAAGACTGTCTTGCCTTCAAAGTTTATACTTTTGGTACTCACATTGCAACGGTAAGGGTTATCAATTTTCAATTCCTCTGGTCCTGTGGTATTTGGGAACACACAAGCCAACACATCTTTCTTAAACATCTCATAAGTTGGCTGAATATCTGCATTGTATTCCGATTGCTTAATCTGAATATCAAGAAATGATGTTGCAAGGGCATTATTAAACCCTGTACTACCAGTACTCAAAAAAGCACTGCCCAAAGCTGTTACATTAGGCGAGAATATAGTGCCTTGGTATTTCATGAAGTTGGTATTTGCCTTCAATTGATTAATGATACAGTTTGCCAAACGTTGCCCTTGGGCTTCTGTTCTGGGGGTATTCCCATTCTTTTTATCAAATTCTGTTAAGAATTGTTGGATATACCCTTTCATCATGGTGCGGAAGGAGAATGAATCATCTGCACAAGGAGCAGCCTCTGGGGCAGCTATGCGACCGCTATTTGTCCAAGTACAGGTATAATTAAAATTAAGAGTTAAATGATTATCACAGGTTTTTCCCCAAGATGTATTGCACTTAGCTTTTACAAACGGAACATTTGGTGAAGAGCTTTTATTGATTTCACTCATGTATATTTTGTCTCCATTTTTTATAAAACGGGACAAATAATCATACCATGAAATATCTCCAGGACAACCAATTGCTGTTAAAGATTTATTGGGGTCTGTTGCTGCTGAACCCATTGCACAAACTTCTCCTACAACATTATTGCAAACATAATCTTTTGCTTCTATTTCTCTTTCAATATTTACATTGTTACAGAAAGTATTGCTAAACTTACATTTTAATCTAAACTTATATTTTCCAGAGTATGATAATTTTATTATTGCAAAATTATTGTACTGGTTTCCAAAATTATCATCTATTACTACTGAGCCTGAACCACAAGAACCAATTAGGTTGATTGATTGACCTACCCAAGCAGTTGTTGGATTAGGGGAACTACCTGTAATGTTAAGACTAAAAGAAGCATTTAACCCCTTACATGGGTCTTGTTCACCTCCTGAATTTATCCCACAGGCTGAACTATAAATTGTAACTGTTTTTTCTTGTGAACTAAGATTTCCGAAATAATTACACTCAACTCTATAAGTTGTTGTTGTCGAAGGCTGTTCATTATATTGATTATTTGTAGGAGTAATAGGGACATAAGCATTATTTTCTATCTTTTTACTCCAAGTGGTTGTACCCCCCACGCAACCATTTATGCTCACGCTTACATTTCTATTTACCCCAGGACATGCTGTATTAATTTTCTCTGGTTTTACAGTTATAGATAAATCAGGGCAAGCGAGTTTTATTGGAGAAATTTCAACTATCTTTTCGCTTTTACAACCTGTTTGTTCACAAAGAACTGTGTAAGTGGTGGTTTGTTGAGGTCGGTCAGAATTATATGAACCAACTGTTGTACGCAAACTATTATTGTTATCCGTAGTCCATTTAATGACACCATTGGTACAGCCTGAAACAGACATTGAAATTTCATCAAACTTATTGGCTTTTTGTGGAGCATCAAGGTTAAAATCTGTACATGGCGGTATTACCTGTGTGCTTACCTTTTCATTTGTTCCATCTGTATAGTAGCAAGTAGCGGTATAGGTTGTTTGCTCTTTGGGCGAAACAGTGATGATACTTGCAGTACCCAAATCGTTTTCCCATAATAATGAACCTGTTTCACAGCCTATTACAGTTAAGATTACAGAATTGCCCTTCGTGGCGGTCTTTATTTTCAAAGAAGGATTTACAATACTCCTAATCTTACTTGTACAAATAGGGTTACTACACGTGGCAGTGTATTCGGTAGTTTCGGCAGGTTTGAAAGCAGTGTTAGAAGCCACTCCGTTACTCCACGTAACTGTACCCGTACAGCCCGTTGTAGAGAGAATGATATTTTCACCTTTATTGACAAGAGGTTTATCAACAGTTGCTTTGAATACTCCAAAACAAGCCGCAGAACTCACCTCAACTACTAAATTTTTCTGGCATAAACTTCCACCCGTATTTCTACAAATAGCAATATAAGTAGTAGTAACGGTTGGATTGGTTGGCAGAGTTTCAGTAGTTTTGGGTGACCAATCCCAAGTAATCGTACCTGTGCAACCAGTGGCAACTACATTAGCGGGGTCTCCAACTTTAATACTGGTATTTCCCGTTACTTTAAAATCATCACAAGTGGTTTTGCCTACCTGAACCGCAGCCATTGCCACACAGCCAGTAGCATCACAAGTGGCAGTATAGTTAGTAGATTCATTAGGATATACAGTGAGTGTTTTTCCATCTTTGTCAGACGTTTTACCATTACTCCATGTAACATTACCCGTACAGTTTGTGTAATTTAAAGTTACTGGTTCACCAAACTTCACTTGTGCTGGCGAAGAAGCTGTTGAAGTAGGTTGCATTTGAATAGCAAAAGACGAACAGTTGTTGGCAGATACCGTTACAGTAACTTTGCTGGTACAAACCGATTTACCTCGGTCGCATACGGCATCGTATGTTTTGGTGGTGGTGGGTTGTACTACTGGGTTTGTTCCAGTCAATAAATTATTACCATCATACCAAGAAACTTTACCCGAACACCCAATTGCGTATAGAGTAGCAGTGGCACTAACGCCCGCCTGTAAAGTTGCGGGTGAGGCAGTAGTGGTAAAATTACAAGCTACTACTACATCCAAACTACGAGTACAAACCCTTTGATAATCCCCTTGAATACCTAAATTAGCCGTAGCTTTATAGGTAGTATTGTCGGAAGGGTAAACTATTTTACTACTGCCTATTCCTAAATTATTATCCCAACTAATGGTATTGGCATCAGCGACACCAGTAGTTTCTAAGGTTATCGCACCACTTTGAATCACATTTTCGGGCGTAGATTTTAACTGAAATGCAGCACAATCAGATGCATTTCCTTCTAAATTTACTTTGACTAATACATTTTTATCGCAAGAGAATGCTCCTAATGTACAAGTGGCTGTGTAAGTAGTATTTTTTATAGGCGATACCGTTATGGTATTTGTGGTTTCTCCTGTACTCCAAGTCAAGGTCGCTGGGGCTATACAGGCTTCTGCTTTAAGCGTTGCAGAGCCTCCAACCGATATAGCCTCAGTTAAGGCTTTGGCTTTAAATAAATCACAGTCCACGCCAACGCCAATCGTAATAGTTTTGTTAGCACAATTATTTCCGTTTGCATCTTTCCAAGTACATCCAACGGTATAGGTAGTTGCAACGCTTGGGCTAACGGTTAAAGTAGATTTACCATCATCAGCAGGATTTCCAGTATTCCAAAGCACATTTGCTGCTGGACAAGCCTCAGCGGTTAAGGTAACGGAATTACCTTGATTTATGACATTTTTAGGAGCTGTAACTTTAAAGTCGTCACATCTTTCCTTTACTTCAACAGTAAAATTAGATGAACATTTTTCTCCATTAGCAAAAACACATTCTACCTTATAGTCTTGGGTTTCAGTTGGAATAACTGCTGGACTTAACGTGTAGGGTGGGGGGAATGAAAGTCCCTCAGAACTGAGTATATAATTAAATCCTGATACTATAGTATTACCTGTTTTTAAATCTATCCAATTAATTTGACTATTTTTACAACCAAATACGTTAATACTTAAAGACGTATTTGTTCCTTTATAAATTTTCACTTTATCAACATTTACATTAAATAGTTGATTATTATCAAAATAACCGTACCAAAGTTTACCATCACTTGTGTAGGGCACAAAAGTAGAACGGTACATATCGGTTAAATTTATGCATTCGGCATTACACTGAATAGGTTTTGGTAATTTTAAAGCACACGATTGAGTGGGGTTTGATTTTATACAAAATACGAAAACATCAGCAGGTTTGATTTGACTATATTGGATTGAAGTACCACCTTCAGTATAAGAATTCATAACTGTCGAAACAGAAGGAATCATCCATTTCTTTGTACCCCCTGTACAACCAGTAATGGTTAAAATCTTGTTACAATTTGCATTATTTGCAATTGTAGCGTCTAACTCACTACTACTACATTGAACATAAAATGTCTTGTTCACAACACAAACCTCAGATGCACCAGTACCCACATGACAAGTTGCAGTGTATTCAGTTGTTACTGTAGGGCTTACAGTTGGATTCCCAGCAGGAAGAACTGTATTGTTAGTAATATCTTTCCAAGTAATTTCATTATTACACCCCGTTGTACTTAAAACAACTTGTTGCCCTGATGTAATGATATGTACAGGTTCTGTTTTAAATTTGGAACATTCATAGGGTAGATACTTAACTTTCGTCTGTCGAGTACACCAACTCGGATTATTATAATCAAAGAAAAAAGTGTTTAAAGATTCCAATTCAGCTTGAGACATTAGTCGATATGTTTCATTTATATGAAAAACATTCACTTTTTTACGAATTTCATTGAATGATATTTGGAATGAATTTGGCTCTTCTATTGTATTTGCAAGTATGTATTGTTCATTATATGTTCCTCCTTGATATGCTGGTTGTGTTCGGTATATTTTTGTGCAAAAATTATATTCGGGAGCAAAAATATATGAAAATGTAATTTTCTCATCCAAAGTTTTCACTAATTTCTTATCAGATTCAAATTTCTTAATTGCAGAGCAATTATTAGCATTAACATTTACTTTTACAACCCTGTCACAATCTTGCAATCCTGCACCTCTGTAGCAAAATGCTGAATATGTAGTTGTAATTGTTGGTGATACAGTAGGTGTTGAAAGATTGGGAAGACTTCCTATTAGATTACCTTTACTATCAGTCCAACGAACGGTTCCAGAACAATTAACAGCTTTCAATATAGTAGATTCTCCTTTAAAAATCGTCACATCATCCCCTGCATAAAAATTCTCACATCCAGAGGCAATCACATTCACCGCCATTCTACTTTGGCAAGAGAAAGTTTGTTGTGGGCTTGCTATATCATCTACTAATCCGTTATTAAGGATATCACTTATAACAGATACGCCTGAGCAACTAGCTTCATACGTTGTATTCCGAGTAGGAGATACTAATTCATTATTTTGATAAATATTTGGTGTTCCAATTTCTGCCCAAATAAGTTTAGCATTATCGGGGCAACCCGTAGCGGATAATTTCAATGATTCTCCTTCTTTAATGGTAGCACTTTCTTCGGTATAGAGGGCAGAACATTCCGTTTGTGGCAAAAGGCTACAATCTAAATTTACCGTTTTTGCCCCTGAGATAGCATAGCAAGTAGTTCCTCCGTCACCATATTCAGTAGAGCCTTCTGCTGTCTCTTTCAGTTCAACAAGGTATACTCCTTGAGCGAGGTCAGAGAAAACATTTTCAGTTTGCCAATCTCCTCCATTAATACGGTAGTAGATGGTTTTACCAATAGTTTTTACTGGGGTTGTTACCGTTATTTCTCCGATATTTTTTTTACAAGTAAAAGATGGGATAGCTACAAAATCAATTGTACAGCCCGTAGGGTTCACTTTCACATCAACTGTAGCAGTATTTGTACAAACCTTAGCCCCCACTCGCTTACTAACCGTAAAAGTATATTTACCTTCTTGATTAGCCGTAGTAACATTAGGAATCGTAAGGGTAGTATTCGTTTTAACGGCACTGCTTACAGTTGGTTCTGTCCATAAATAAGAAAGTGTTTGTCCGGTAGTTATTGGAGAAGTATCGCTTCCTGTTAAGGTCAAAGTAGTCCCCGTTTCAACTGTTACGTTTGAAGAAGTAACACCCGCTTTAACCTCAAAACTTTGTACTTCAAGCGGCATAGATTGCCCAAAGGTTTGATTATCCGCCAAACAGGATTTAACGATATATTTTCCTTTTTGAGCATAAAAAATAGCCTCTTTTACACCTGTTGAGGTAAAAGAAGTATATCCATTGCCATCTTGTGTTTCTTGAAACCACTCATAATTTATACCGTCACCTATTTGAGTTGTTGAGATTGACAGAGGAGTTGTACCACTTCCACAAGCGTATATTGGAGCAACTTCTTTAATGGCAACATCAGGGCAGTTGTTTACAGTTATAGTAATTACATTTGAGAAATTACTTGAACAAGTAACATTTACATATTTAGCTTTATATGTATATGTACCCGTCTGATACTTCTTTACAAAAAGCAAAGAAGTATTTTCACCTGCAACCAATTGAAAAGTAGAACCAACTTGCTCATACCATTCAACTTTACAGTTTTCACAACCTTTAGTTTCTAAATAGACCGATTGAGTAGTATATAAATTAATAGAACTAATTTCTGTGGCATCCCCTTGCTTCCGCAAAACAGGCACAGGTGTAGCCAAATTCACCACCAAAGTCTTTTTGAGTCTATCCTCCACCTTCGTAGCACACTGTGCAATATTGTTTTGGCAAGCCAAATAATAATCATAAGTGCCAGGGATAGTGGTGATGATACCGCCCATATCGCTATACCAACGAAGGGTTTGTCCAGTGGGGCAGGTTTCTGCAAAGTTAAAGGCATCGCCTGTACAAATTGTGCTTACACTTGGTGTAACTGATACGGGGGCGGTAGGGTATGGGTTTACGGTAACACTCACCTCAGCACGGTTAGCAGGGAGTGTCTCGCAAGCACCTGCCTTGCAAGCGGCATAATATTTATAAGTTCCCGCCGCTGGTAAGTTGAAAGTCAGTGTGGTAAACGAAGGGTCGTTATTGGCGTTTCCTGTGTACCAAATCGTAGTTTGTCCAGTTGGGCAAGAGGCACTGAGCGTTACGCTACTGCCAATGCAGGTATTAGGTTTGTTTACCTTGGCATTGGTTGGGGCTGCTGGTGCTGGTATTGGCGTAATGATTTTATCTTTTCGGATAGAATTACAACCCAATTCTGGTTTAGAGCTACACGCTGCGTAATAGGTAGCACTGGCATCACCCATGGGGACACTTACCGTAAAGCGGATTCCGTTGCCAAGAGCAGTAGATGAGGTCGAAGAATTATACCAAAGTACATCATTTGCTCCACAATTATTAACTTTTAAACCAACGGATTTTCCTTGACATACTGTTGCTGTAACGGGGTCAAAGTCAATCACTGGTGTAATAGCTGGATTTGGGTAAACCATAACTTCTGCAACCGTAGTAGCGGTACATAATGGACCTCCATTATTCAATAAAAAATGAGAATATTGATGTGATACCTTTGAAGTATAAGAGCCAATATTTCCAAGCACTGCCGAAGGAATGGTAGGATTTTGGTCGCTACTTACATAGCCGTTTGGTCCTCTCCACTCATAAGTTGTAGCTTTTGAAAGTGGTTGAGCAAATCCAGAAAAGGTAAATGTCTCCGTATTAGTAACTTGTAGATTGATGGGATTACCCTCACAAACTTCTACATCAGATGTTGTAGAAATAGATGATGGGATAATAATTGCCCAAACGCCCACACGCTGGCTTTCGCAACCGTTTGAGGGGTTGTAACAGCTTGTATAATAGAGTCTTGAAGATGATAATGTTACAGTAAGTCCATTGTTATTATGGTCATTTTCCCTGAGTAATTCCCCTCCTAATGCAGAACTGTACCATCTTCCCAATAGACTGGTGTTGTTACAGTTTGCCCAAATATTAAATGTACCAGGGCCACAATTAGCTTTATTTGTAGTGCTTGGTGTGGGTGTGCTACACGGATTAACCGTTGCCACTACGGGATTTCTATTACTTTCGCAGTTGGTAGCCGAGTTGTAACAAGCGGCATAAAAAGTGGTTGTAGTGTTTACATTAACCGTAAATTGGTCTTGGGTAGAAGTTTGAATTAATCTGTCTGAACCATCGTATAACCTTGTAGTAATGTAGCCATTACCCCAGCCTTGTTGTCCCGCAACATTACAGTTGGCATAAATATTCAAACTACCACTCGCCTCACGACTGGTACTGGTAACGGCAGGAGCTATGGGTTTTGTGGAGCACGCTGGCAATATAGTAGCCACAACTCCCACTCTACCACTCTGACAACCGTTAGCATTCACACAAGCCGCATAAAAAACGGTTGTTGCACTAATATTAGGCGTATTAAACTGGTCGTCTTGACTACTACTGGCAGTTTTCAAGATACCCCCTCCAGAAGCCGACGCATACCAAAGTGTGATGTTGTTACCACAAGAAGCATATATACTTACTGAACCAGCACCCTCTCTGCTACCACTTGTAGGCGAAGGAGCAGGAGGGGCATTGCCTGCACAGGGGTTACTAATTGCATTAATAGTAGCGGTTGCTGGTACTCTACTACTTTCACAGTCATCATTTTTACAAGTAGCGAAAAAGGTTTTTGTGGAAGATATGTTAGTTGAATAATCACTACCTGACCAGAGTACTTCTGTGCTTGAATTGCTGGCATACCATTTTGCCGTAGAACCTGCGGTAGTACAATTTGCTCTTACTGTTACTGCTCCTGCTCCTTCACGGTTGTCACCTGTGGTGCTTGGTGATGATGGATTTCCGATACATGGGTCTGAAATGACTGGTAAAATTGTGGCGGTGGCTCTTATTCTGCCACTTTCACACGAAATGGCGGTATTTCTACAAGCTACATAATAATAGTGATCTCCCTCTGTTACTAAGTATCGAGGAAATGGGCTTTCTGTACCAATAGGATCTCCGCCGACAGCTACATCATACCAAGTTATTGTCCCCGAAGCACAGGTAGCTATTAAATTAATCGTACCCGCACCTCTACTATTCCCTCCTGCTACATCTGTTGGTTCATTAGGTCCATTAGCATTTCCAACTGACTTTGTTTCAGATTTTTCACAGCCTTGATTGTCTTTCACAAAAATAGTGTAGCTTCCTGCTGCCAAATTTGAGAAGGTGTTTATTGTTGTAGTGGAAAGCGTACTGTATGTTCCAGATGCACCGTTTTTAAATTGATATTGTGAACTCCCGCCAGCAGTAGCTACGATTTGCCCATTATAATTTCCACAAGTTGCATCTGTGGGTACAACAGAAAGTGTTAATGGTGAAGTTAAGCATGGATCTACCGGTGGTTGTCTAACATTTAAGAGCTTATCAACTGTTGCACTTGGACATATATTTACACCACCTGGAACACTAATAGAGTATTGACATTGAGCATATATCGTAACACTTGCTGCAAAAGAAGTATTAGTATATCCTAATGGAAGGGTGGTAAAAGTAATATTATCAGTTGACCATGCAGGAACTGTATTATCCATACAGCCGCTAACAGTTATTTTTACATTAGCATCCTTGTCCACAGGATCTGCACTAAATGTAATCGAAGGCTTAGGAATTGTCTGTATAGCAGTGGCATTGATTAATTTTTCCTTGAATGTGGCACTGGTTGTGCTACCTGCCAAACAATAAACTTTCACATTACCATTGTAAGAAACAGGAAGACTAAAAGAAGAAATGGTTTGGTCAATATCTGTGTAAGTAGTATTATAAACACCATTTGTTTGAGTGTACCAACGTGATTTATTTGTTTCATCACAGCCTACGACTGTCAGATTAATACTACTTCCGCAATAAGTATTGGCAGGAATTGAAATATCAGTTGGGGTTGAGCTTCTTGCGATTTTTACGCCATTTGATAAACCGCTTGTACAACCTAAATAAGTACACGTTGCTTTATATGTTTTCGTATCATCAGCAGAAATTGACCTTGGGTTTTGATGGTTATTTGTACCATCATCCCAAGTAATTGTGCCTGGACACCCTGTGGCACTTATTTCAGGAAATAAAGTGCCAGTTATGTGAGCTACTGGTGCTGTACTTGAAGTAACTGGAAGCCCATTTCCAGCTATTCCACAATATACCATATCTTCAAAGAATGATTTGATATCTAAATGGTTTGCCCCTGGTAGTAACCCATTAAATACTTTATCTGCATCAATAAATACATTTTTATTAAATTGTAATAAAAAAGATTTTTTTTGTGTATTGTTATCTAAAATTATCGAAACAGTTGGGTCTGTGGTTGGACTGGGTAAACTACCAGTACCTGGAGTTGTTGAACCATAACAATTACCTCGGGCATGAAAAGTAATATCTATTTGATTCGAAGTATTTGATAGTTCGCCAGTGTACTCAATTTCGCCAGAAATGTACCTTTCATCTCCGCATGAATATTTGAAAAGTTTTGCAAATTTATATTCCGATGAAGATGCTATTCTAAGATTTTTTCCATTTGTACATTGATCTTGTTCCCAACTGTTTTTAATGAAATCAATCCCCTTCTCCCCCTTCCAAACAAACCCACTCAAATCATTACTCCCCTCAAAACCCCTTAATACCGTAAATTTCGCTTCTGCGGGTTGGTATTCAAACTTTCCTTTTATCGTAAAAATTGTCTCTGGGTTTTGGACATCTACGGGTTTGGTGCAGTAGTCGGTATAGTCGCCTCCCGTTTGTAAAAAGCCTTTGGGCATCACTACTTTCAACACATATTTATACCATTCGGGCAAAAACCTTATGTTGCTATTTACGCCAAAATCCACCCAGTTTACTTTGATGCTTACTTCAAATTCTTCATTAATACCAACACTATCTTTATCAGTAGTTATCGTAAAGGCAAAAGGGTCTGGTCCCAAGTTTTTTTGAATCCCCAAATTGGTAGATAACAATTGAATATTTTTATTGGTCAGTAGTGGTAATTCTACAGGTAGCGTTCTTTCCTCTTCTTCTTTCAAAGGAGTGGAAAGTGTGGGTAATGCTACAACCGTATTTTTTTTCTTGAGTTTGACGGTATTCAAAGGTACGTCCTCTTTTTTGGGTCGGTCGTTTCTATTCCTGCCCTCTTTTTTATCTTTTGGAACAAGGTTTTCTGTTTTAGTTTTATCCTTCACAGGGGTTTTTACTTCCTCTGAGTATATAGCGTTAGTAGCCCCCAAAGATGTACCCATCAATAAACAAAAAAGGAATAATGAAAGTTGGAAGTAGAAATTTTTCATGACCAAGAGGGTATTGTGTTTAATGTTTTTATGATGTGCTCTTTCCAGAATAGCCCAAAGAGCCACCATGTTGTCGAAATTAAACACCTGTAAATCAGCATTTTAATCTCGACAAGAGTAATTAAGTCCGTTTTTCTAAAAATTAATTTTGTCCGTGAAGTCTCGTGCGATATTCTTGCTTTGAAGCCGCTGAACTATTGGTTTGAGAATCAAACCCAGGGTTTAGGATAATTTGCAAACAGGCTTCATCGACAGTGCTTGCGGTAATGGGGGCAGTCCTCACAATATCATTACTTGCCAGTTTGTAGATATTGAAATTATCCAGTAACATATAGCTATAATAAGAAGGAGCGATTCCCGTAATTTTCACAATTTGTTCCGCCGAATTAAAGTTAAACGGTCCAAATTTTTGTTTGATAAAACCATTATGATCCGTCATGGGCGTAGATTTGAAAACCTTATCGCCAATTCTGATTTCAAAATAGGGTTTATCGTTCTTGTCGGCATTGGCAACTACTGCCTGTTCAAATTCTAAATAATAATTTGCTCCCACCGTAAACTGAAACTTATTAATGATATATTCCTGATAAACCGATACCTTACCCGTAGAAACAAATCCCGCCACTTGATTAGGAGAATTCCCTTTGAGTGTACCGGGAATATTAGGATAATAAAAATAGTCTTCGGTGGCTTGGGCGAGGTATTTTCTGATACCCGCATCAAACATATTTTTTGTGCCAGACACCTGCACATCAATGCCATTGACTGATTCCCAACCCACAGGAGCAATGTTTTCGTTGGGATCGAGGTCTTCCATGTCTTCGTAAGCTACTCTCAATTCACAATCTTCACCCGCCCCATTCGTTTTAGCGGATTTGTTTTTAGGTGGTCTGGGCAGGGCATCAAATGCAATTTTAGGATTACTCAGCCCTATTCCCATCTGTGAATTATACTGCAACATCTGATTGACCGTGAACTTCTTTTCGGTTTTATAAATAAATTCGCTCGCAGCATTTGCTCCTTCAAAACCACGCAAGACCGTAAAAACTGCATTGTTGTCATTGTATTCAAATTGCCCTTTCAAAGTAAAAGTTGCTGTGGGATTTTGGGCATTTACTAATTTTGTACAATAATCATAATAGTCTCCCCCCGTTTGAGAGAAGCCTTTGGGTGTAACTACTTTAAGGGTATAATAATACCATTCTGGTAAAAACTTTACCCCATTATTTACCCCAAAATCAGCCCATGAAACTTTTATGGTCAATTCCACTTCTTCACCAACTCCAGCATAATCTTTTGAAGAGGTAATTGTGAAAATGAAAGGGTCAGCCCCCATAATTTTATGGATAGAAGTCTTTCCCAATCGTGTTTGAAAGGGTTTTATTCCAATGTTATTCATTGGATTTAAGGGATATTTTTCATCTCTTGATTTTTCACCTTTGACTTGTTTTTTATCTTTTTCTTTACCTTTTTCTTCGGAAGAAATAGTGGCAAAACCATTCATAAAAGATAAACCATAAAGAAGCATCCAAACGAGCGAAAACTTTGTGTAGTTGCGTTTCATAGAGATATTGGGGTTGTTAGTGGTATGAAAATCATACGACTAATTTTCTTTTTAAGAATTTAAGGTTGATGTTGCGTTTACTTCTTCTCCAAATTTTCCACCCGTTTCAAGAGTGTTTCGTTTTGCTTTTTCATCTCAATCAAATACAAAGTCAGTTCTTCTACTTTTTTCAAAAGTGTAGCATTCATTTGTTCCATGTCAATACCTTTTTCTTTGATTTCAGCCTCAGAAGGCACATCAGGTAAGTGATTATTCGTTTTCACAAAAGCCTCAACCTCTGAAAGTGGACGGAGAGAATAACCCGTTTTGAAAACATAATCGGGCCAATTGGTTTGGAGTTTTACCACTACTCTTTCAGCGATAACGTCTCCACCTACGGCGAGTTTGTAGCCTGCGGGCATTGTGGCTGTTCCAATTCTGATATTGCCTTCCTTATTAAGTACGAAGGCATTGTCATTATTATTAGCCCGAAGGATTGTTTCTTCGGATGATCTTACATGATAAAGTCCATATTGACGATTTTTAGCATCCGATTCTCCATAGAAAAACAGTCCAGCACTTGCACCTTCGACCGATATTCCATAACCATTATTTTTAAGGACTCCATTAAGATTAAAACTACCTGCTACTTGCAATTGAGACGAAGGATTATCTGTACCAATACCTACATTACCAGTTTTTGAAATGACCATGCTAACAGAGCCATTCGGTCCAAAGCTATTTGCGTTATAATCTTCACGAAAAAATCTTAGTGTTCCTCCTGCATTATCTATATTCCAAAGATTAGTAATATTATCAGTAATAGTAAATCTTGCACTGCCTCCTGAAAGTCTAATTCCAGAGTTTATACCACCTACAACGTGTAAAGGTGCAATAGGGTGAGTACCAGAATTATTGATTCCGACCCCCATTGTAACTCCGCCTTCTTCATCAATTACCATTACATCACGAGAAACGGATACACCACAACCCCAAGTTTGAAATGCTATACTGCTCCTATTCCCGCATTTTGGACTTTGACTAACATTTAATTTCATCCCTGTAAAACCATCTCCTGTAATACCGGATTTATGTCCTATATATCGAGTTGTCCTTTCTGCCACACTATGCAAGTCTTCGCTTTGAGTGGTAGAAGTAACTATATCTCCATTAATATCAAGTTTTGCCTTTGGCGTTGTTGTGCCAATACCAATATTACCACCGCCTGGATTTAAGCTCAAATTTGTCAAGTTTCCAGTCGTATGTGTAGATGCTTGCAATCCCATAACTTTTTGATCTCCAAATTGACCAACAACGAGCCTTCTATCGATTGTGGGGTCAGAATGAGCAAATATGGCACTATAGGGATACCCACCATTCTGGCTTACATTGAAAGGAGTGTAAGAAGAAAACTTATCTCCTACATACAATTGTGTGTTTATTTTGGCTGTACCATTTATTTCTAATTTTTCAGTTGGTGTTGTTGTCCCAATACCCACATTTCCTGCATTTCGATAAACATTATCTCCACTTTTTGTCCAAATATCACCTGTTCCAACAGTACCATCAATTACAACCACTTCACCGGAACTATTAACACCTAAACTTCTCAGTAAGTCAGGAGCAAAAGATGTTCCGTCTAATTTTTTAGACAAACCCGTAAATGTGAGTCCTGATTTAGCATTTGATTTACTGTCTATAGTTAGGGTATTTGTTGGAGTTAAAGTCCCCATACCCACATAACCATTAGGAGCAATGAACATTTTCACTCCATCACCTATGGCTGAAGGTACACCTACTTCTGTTGCAAAACCAATTCCATAACGACCACTTAAGTAAGTATGAGCCTGTTCATCGTTTCTGATTACTTTATGCCCCAAAATGTAATCTCCACCAACATTTATTGAAAATCTATTAGCTCCATTATAATTATTTATCAATTCAGTGTAATATGCCGTTGGATTGTCAATAGATTCTAATCTAAATACTGTTGCATTATTATTTGCTATAGTCAGCTTTTGGGTGGGATTTGTTGTTCCGATTCCTACATTGCCATTATTAGCAATTTTCATTTTTTCAGTCAGTGTAATACCATTTCCAATAGGTACTGATTGTTCAGAAGCGGTCATAAATCTTACATCAGACTCTACCATGATAGCTGAACGTCCTAATGAAAGTGGTGTTGATGAGGTGAATTTATCATATTCATTTGCTTTAGGATGTACGCCATATCCCATAGCCCAGCCACCACTGGAGGTATTCGTACCTAATATGGATAATGAACCATTAGCTCCTCCCTGTTCATATTGGCTTTCTAAAACCGTAGCTCCATTAACAGCTGTTCTTGTTCCAGCAATGATCTTTCCTTCTTTTACCTCTAATTTTGAATTTGGATTCGAAGTACCAATACCAACTCTACCGCTATTACCATCTAATCTCATTTTTTCTGATCCTGTGAAGTCTCTAAAAATATGAAAGCCTGCATCATAGTAGTTTTGTCCTAACCCATTATAATCTACAACTAATCTTGCATTATTACCCGTTGCTCTAAAATTAGATCCCCCACTCGTATTTCCATAAATTTCAAGCTTTGCATCTGGAGCATCAGTTCCAATACCTACTTTACCAGAATTTTTTACTACAAATAACTTATCTGTGTAAGCCTTACCTATACTCCACTGATCGAGGGCATCATTTGCACCGTATCCCCATAAACCTCCCATATCAGTATTGTTACTCCCCAAAAATCCATAGTTCATTGCCCAGCCTCCCGTATTAGCTTTTATATTAACACTTCCTAATGCTGAATTTAGTTTTATTGGGCGACTACCAATAACCGTTGCATTCCCAATAGTATTATTATAAGTCATTTTAGAGTTATCATTTATTTGATTTGGAGTAGCATCTATTGTGACAGCAGACCAGTTTGTGTACCACGAAGCATCGGCTCCACTATCATTTGGAATTCTTAACCAAGACCGCACTTTAAATGAAATACAATATTGACTTTCTATACCTTTTCGTAAAAATATTGAAACGAAACCACCATCATTGTATAAATAAACATCTGGAGCATACCCTCCGTAAGAAGAAATTGTTTTTGAATAAAAATACTCATCTTGACCTATACCACTACTGTAAACATACCAGCTAATGATTAGTCCAATTGTCTGATTCGTGCCAAAGTTTTGCCCTTCAATAATTACAGTAGGCATATACCTTGCTGACGAATAAGGATATTTTGTCTTGATAACAACACCACTATTTTCAGTTAATGGATTGGCACACCCGTTAGAATAGCTTAAAACTTCTTGCCCAAGTGCTTGTGCAAAAACATTAATAGATGGTAACGTAAGTGTCAATATTAATAGAAACTTTTTCATATTTTTTGTATTAAATTCAAAATGATATAGAGATTATTATTTCTTATCTTTTAATTGTTTTATTTCTTCCTTAAGTGTATCAAGTTCTTTCTGTTGCTCAATCAGATACAAAGTCAGTTCTTCCACTTTTTTCAAAAGTGTAGCATTCATTTGTTCCATGTCAATACCTTTTTCTTTGATTTCAGCCTCCGAAGGCACATCGGGCAAATGGCTATTAGTTTTCACAAAAGCCTCAACCTCTGAAAGCGAACGGAGAGAATAACCCGTTTTGAAGACATAATCGGGCCAATTGGTTTGGAGTTTTACCACTACTCTTTCAGCGATAACGTCTCCGCCTACGGCGAGTTTGTAACCTGAGGGAATTAGTGTTGTACCTATACCCACATTGCCTGTTGTATTAATTGTAAATTTGGAAGAGGTCGTAGCATCTGCCCTACCATTTGATGTGTAAAAGTTCCACCCATTAATATCATTATAATCTAATAATTGACCGTTGTAAACATTATTATATCTTCTTTGGATTGAAAACATTGCCGTACCTGTTGTTCCTCTTTCAGTCACGATAGTTGATTGGTTAAATTTATCATTTACTTGTACGTCTCCAGCCCTTAGCAGTAAAGCTCCTCCCGCATAATTTGAAGACCCTGTCCCTTCTATGATTAAATTGGCATTTGCCTCCTGTTTGAGAAGCATATGCCCATGTACTTCTAATTTCTCCGTTGGATTGATTGTACCTATTCCTACATTACCATTATCTAAAATAGACATCGCATATCCTACCCCGCCTACTTTTCCACTGTAAAAATTAAACTTTCCATTCTCATTACCTATGTACCAATGATTTCCTGAGTTGATGTTGGCAAATTGCATCTGAGCAATGTTATTGGAATTGTTTAAAATTTGAAGTCCAATGTTATTGGGGTCAGCTTTGAAAACTCCTCGACCATTAACGTCTAATAGAGCTTGTGGTGTTGTTGTTCCAATACCCACATTACCATTTTCTGAAATTCTTAACCTTTCGGTATTATTCGTATAAAATCCGAGTGGATAATTCTGATAATTACCCAAATAAGTATAGCCCAACTGTCCAGAAATTAAAAAATCATTTTTGAACACATCACCTTGATTATTTCTCAGAACAACTGAAGAATTATTTATACCCGTTCCAATTTTGACATTTCCATTAACTTCCAATTTTTCTGTGGGCGTAGTTGTTCCAATCCCTACATTGCCAGGATTAGCAGTAAAAATATTAGCCCCTTGTCTCTTCCAAGTAGGTTCAGCACTTTCCTCAACATATGGATCTATAGTAGTTTTAGGATTATGATCTAAGTATTGATAATTATTGGCTGTTCCTCCATTAAATTCCTTATAAGGTAACGGATTTTGTATTCCATCAAATACTGCGGGTGCTAATGTATTTCCTTTGAACGAATAGGTAGTCTTTCCTCTCAACCATACAATTAACTCATACGCATAAGGGGTTTCTTTCCATCCAGCAATCAAGAGTTTAGCAGGAACCCATTGATTAGGTTTGTATTGATAAACGGATGGCTCTACAAAACTTGACCCATGCCCCCATCGGTTAGAGTGAAATCTAAATTTAGCCACTGCTGAACCCCACCATTCAGCGTCTCTATGAACATTTGCATGAGATAAAGTAAACTCCGAAATATCATTTGCCCACACATCTTCTGTTTCTTTAAAAACTACTGGATAATATTTGTCTCCGTCTCCTTTAACTTCAAAAGTAATGGTGGGTGCATTGTTGGCACTTGTTCCTACTACTACTTCACCACTGGCATTAATGGCTAAGGGTTTATTGACACCCTGCCAATCTTCTGTAGCTTTAGCTCCTAAGCCTTTCAATGTTAAACCAGATTTATTTTCTGCAAAAATTTCTAATTTATTTCTGGGAGTAACTGTTCCTATACCAATATTACCCTTAAAAATACTATTACTTCCTGCAGTTGCATATTCAACATCATTACTGGGTACAAAGTCAACTAAATTATCTCCAGTAGGGTCTGTATTTACATAAATAGTACCACTACCTGCACCTGTATTGGTTATGGCAATTGTACGAGAGGTTTTTATGACTGCTTTTACAGTTGCATAATATTTTACATCCACGTAAATAGGCAAATACTTGTTAGTACCATTAACTACTACCGCTGGACCAACAGTTAATTGAAAGTTGCTCACCCCTACCGAGCCACTCGAGGGAGCTATATCATTTACTTCTACTTGGTTTACGACTCCGTCAGTGTTTAAATAACCAAAATAAACTCTATATTTTCTTGAAGCACCCGAAGCATAACCTATTTCATTCAATTCAATCTCCACGGGTGCAGTTCCACTCCAATTGGCTACATCAGTAAAGATTCTGGCAACCTCAAACCTTTTTGCCTGTGTAGCAGACGCCGACATACCACTTGTATAAAATGTTTTGTAACCATTGTAATCGGTTGTTTTGGTTATTGTTTGTGAAGTACCTTTTTTTGCCATTAACACAAGACAAAAGAAAAGGAGTAGTCGTTTTTTCATGGGTTTGATTTAATAAACCAGTTTTATTTATTCACTTGGAGTTTTAACTTTTCAATTGCTTGAGTTTGTTTTTCATTTTCTTTTTTCATCTCAATCAAATACAAAGTCAGTTCTTCCACTTTTTTCAAGAGTGTAGCATTCATTTGTTCTACATCAATACCTTTTTCTTTGATTTCAGCCTCCGAGGGTACATCGGGCAAATGGCTATTAGTTTTCACAAAAGCCTCAACCTCTGAAAGCGAACGAAGTGAATAACCCGTTTTAAAGACACAATCAGGCCAATTGGTTTGAAGTTTTACCACTACTCTTTCAGCGATAACATCTCCACCTACGGCAAGTTTGTAACCTGTGGGAATCCCCTTTGTAGAAGCTAATCCAACACCTAAATTTCCTTGAACCCTTAGTTCACCAGTATTATCCAATATTAATCCTTTGTTGAAATCCCAACCAGCAGACCCGTCTGAAGCTCCTAAACCAGGGGCTATATTCAAACTTTTTCTGCCATCATCGTTTGTATGGAAAATCCAAGAATTTGTTCCTAACGATACTAAATCTCCACCCCTAACTTGCCCAGCAGCTTGAATAGAACCATCACTCTTTACTTGGAAAACATCGGTAAAATTATTCAAATTATTATAATCAGTTTTTCTAAAATAAATCAGAGGATTTGCACCTCCTTGGTCGGGAACATTTATGGCAGCACCAGTATTCCAGCTAAGATGATTTGTGCTATTGCCAGAGGCATCACCTATTTTAAATTTTGCGGTTCCGTTTGAAGCTGATATTTCAAATTTTCCTGTTGGAGTTGATGTTCCGATACCAACCTTATCATCAACTATTGCCATTACATTGTCATGCTTTGTACCATTTCCAGCAATTGTTGAAAATAAAATAAAACCAGAAGTTGGATTTGGAACAAAACGGATGTAAGAGGAACTCATGGAATTATTAAATCTTTTTAATCCAACATTGTTGATGTTTGCACCAATACCAGTTCCCTCCCAAGAAATAAGTGGTTCTGATACCCATGTTTTCAAGAAAATATCACCCGTATTATTCGCATTTGCAGAAGCGGGAAGTTGTAAAAGTGTGCCAGTATTACCATGACCACCATTGATATGAAGAATAGAATTTGTTTCGGGAGTTGTTGTACCAATACCCACAGAACCAGTACCTTTAATAATAAATGGAACATAATTTCCTGCTCCAATATCTCTCACACGGAAATAGTAACTATCAGAGGCATTTGTAGCTGTTGAGAATGAAGTAACATCTATGCCCATTGCTCCAAATGGTGTGTTGCTACCATTGTGAAAAACGGTTAACTTTTCTGATGGTGTGATTGTTCCAATACCCACATTACCATTACCTTTCTTAACATAAATTCTATCACCAGCTATGCCCTCTTCAATCAAAGAGAAATCTCCTGCCGTTCCACCGCCCCATCCAGTAGCCCAAGACCATATTTTTCCTGAATTATCCCCTATTGAAATTCTTGCATCTTGTGCATCTGTTCTTAAATATTGAATACCAGTTGGATTATTACCTTTAATGTCTAATTTTGCTACTGGATTTGTGGTACCAATACCAATATTACCACTTTCAGTTTGAACCGTTAATCTTGGGTAAAAAGTACCATTATTATCAGCCTGACCCAAATCTAAATTTCTATTTTCGGTTGTAGCATGATTTGAAGCAAATCTGATAGCACCTCCATTCCCAACTCCCCTAATCAATTTGGGAGTATTACCAATATATGTATTATTAAAAAAAACAATATCTTCTGAACCAATTGTTGAGTTACTACTTCCCACAATCACATTTCCATCTTTATCAACAGCCAAAGGTCTTAATACTGGTGCAGAAGTATTGGCTAAACCATTAATACGAACATTGCCATTTGCAATTACATCCCCCATTGATTTGATAGTACCAGTATTGAAGATTTCAAATAAATTAGTAAAATTACTTATATTCCCAAACTCTGTCTTTCTAAAATAATACATAGGGTTACCATTTCCTTGGTCTGGTACATTAAACACCGCAGCTCTATTCCAACTTAAATGATGAACATTTCCATCATTATCACCAATTTTAAATTTGCTACCATCTCTTAAATCTCCTAATTCTAATTTTCCTTGTGGTGTGGTTGTACCGATGCCTACATTTCCAGTAAAATCGTAATTACCTACAAATGAAAAAGATATCCCACCATAATTAGAAGTTACCATTTTCATAGCATTACTGCTGGTTCTGAAAATTTTGGTAAACACCTGTCCTCCATCGCCCCACTCAGTTAGTGGTGCGTTATCAGAATATCCCGTGAATAAAGAGAGCCTATTTGAGATCGGTATATTTTCACCAATTTGCAATTTAGCATTTGGGGTTGTTGTACCAATGCCTACATTGCCCCCTCCAAATGGAGAAATAACTAGATTAACACTTTTATTTGCAGCATAGTCATATGGATGTAGCCTCACAAACGTACCATCACTGGTTCCATCAATTAATAAACCTTTTCGTGTTGCACCAGCACCGTTACCAACAAATATCCTTCCTGCTACTTCAAGTGGTTCATTTGGCGCAGTTGTACCAATACCCACATTACCAATACTGTTAATGAACAGTCTTACAGAAGATAAAGAAGGGTCAAAAGCACCAGTAGAAAGCCCTAAATGATTATATCCATTTAGTATGGTGGTTTGCTCACCAGTACCAATTCCTATTGATTTACGGGTTAAAATTTTTATTCCACTATTATTAATATAAAAAGGTTCTGAGGAATTATGGAGGTTATTAATTTCTGTGAAATAGTCTGTTGGAGAATTTTTGGCTTCAAATCTTAGTGTAGTAGTATCATCAGTAATAGACCTCAAAGTAAACAGCCTAAATGGTGTACTCGTTCCTATTCCAGTATTGCCCGTGGATGGAAAAATATTTGTTTGCGAAATCAATTGATAAGGCAAAATTATAAGGAGTAAAAAGAAAATAATTTTATTCATGGGTATATGGATAGAAAGATGTATTGTATATTGTGTTAGAACCAAGAATGCAAACTATTGCTCATTAATCTTAACACATTAGTTCTAAGTAAAGAAAGGAAAATAAAATGCAGTTAGTTAATTAGGCTTAGTTTTTTCACAAAGCTATAAAATTATTTTTTTGTGTAAAATCGCACTAAAGTATGATTTTACAAATCATAAAATCATACTTTAGTAGCATTTAGAGTTCACTCTAAAGTACTATAACTCTTTTGTATATACGTTATATATTTTGCATAACAAAAGTGGATAATCGCCTATCGTTTTTTATACCTAATTTTTTTGAAATATTACTTTTGTGAGTTTTAACGGTGTTTAAACTTATATACAAACTTTCCGCAATTTGTTTCTCCATTTTTGCTTCCGACAGTAATTCCCAAACATCCAATTCTCGTTCTGTTAAAACTGATAAATCATACGTTATCTCCATAGATTTACAGTTCTCTTTGAATTGCTTCCCCTCATTGGATGGTTCAATTTTAGAATACACAATTCTTCTTCCTTCAAAAATTGCTTTTAGATGGTCTATAAATTCTTTTAGGCTACACCCTTTTTGTATAAATCCTTGTGCAGGAGAGTTCAGGAATATCTTTAAAAGGTCAGGATTTGTTGAATTAGAATACAAGATGACTTTAGTTCGGGGTTTTATCCGAGATAATTTTTTTAAAAAACCAAATCCACCCTCACAGGGAAAATCTGTATCAATGAGTAAATAATCCGATTCTAAAGTTTCAATGTCCTCAAATACATTCGAATTGGAAGCTAATACTTTTTTTACTTTGAACATCTTCTTAGATTCAAGTAAGATGATAAGTTCTGCCTTTAATTTATCAGATAATGCTATGGTTAGCGTCGGTAAACAGGATTGTGTAGTTGCAATATTCCTTTTCATGGGTAGTTGTTTAAAAGAGATTTGTGGACTATTAATACTAATTAAAGTCTGTAACAAAAAATGTTCCAAAAATATTTTCTTCGCTTAACATTGTTTTAATAAAAGTATTAAAGTAAGTCAGGATATTTATCACTTTTGGTAAAAACCTAATCTTTAGGGTAATATTGACTCGTTTACTCATGAGTTCGAAGATCCCCCAAACATATACTTGTTACTTTGGATTTTTGAGTCTACTGACTTATTCACAAGTAAATCTGGATTCTCATTAGTCTTTAATTCTTTATAAACTAAGTGTCACGAGAGATGGTTTGCATCAATTTTGATAAAAGCTTTATTCTAATTCGGACCTATACACTTATTAATGAAAATACAAAAAGACTACTGGTAACGTTGATTAAACATATTAACAATGATAAAATCGGTAAATTCTCAATTCCATTATTTAAAAGTTATTGGTAGTTTGCCTATCTATGGACATTACGGTACAATGTACTCTCTTACTAATCAATCACTTATCCTCAATAATCTTATTGATAATTTTCAAGAATGCTTGACCTTTATTAATTAAAAATTTGCGAGTAGTTATAATGATTGATAGCTTTACCGTTTACCTTCTTAAATTAACTTGCTATCTTATACATTTGATGAAACCGCCTATTCATAGTAATTTGGGGTTGTCAAATCATAAAGCTACATGAAATAGAGAACTTATCAGATAAAACCTTGGTCATCTACTGTTTTATTGATGCCTTTTTGAAATAAATTATTCCTGTCGATGATAAATAGCGGAAATTTACCAATATCAGCACCAAAATTTAAATCATAATTGCAATTGAAGTAATTTTTAATTAATCATAAGTGCAAATTTTGCACTTATGATTAATTAATTGAAAATCAATATATTACAAAAATTTTTTTAAATCTTTGACTTTTTGAACTAATTTCAGATAATCAGATTTTGTTGATATATTTATCACTAAGCGTGCTATTTCTTTTTTACGAATAAGAGCTTCATTATCTTCTACTGTCTTATCTTCAGCTTGTTCAGAAACAAGATTTAAAGATGATAATGTTCCAGTTAATATTTCTTCCTTACGTCCCAAATCTTGTATCAATGAGCGACTTGGGTTAATTTTTCCAGTTAAAACTTGTTGCTGAAGTTCAGGTACTAACTTCGCTATTCCTGCTGCAAAATTGCCATCATTCTTAATCGTTCTTGGACTTACTTTAAACTCGGCGGCTAAAATTTCAGAGAAATCTCCATCTTTTTCGGTTCTATCGTACTTTCCTTGGCTCCCTTTTTCTCGATTATACCGCAATCCTCTAAAATATGACATCTGCTCTGGTGTTAGATTTCGACGACCTAATTGATAGTCAATCATATAATCCTTAACCTGTTCTATACTTTCAAACCGTAGAAGAACTATCTTAAAATCTAATCCGAATTTTTGACAAATAGTGTACCTATTGTGTCCATCAATCAGTACGAAAGCGGATTCATCAGGGTTTTGAGCATTTTCATCTAATACACCTTGTGACGTTTCCCAAATAGCCAGAGGATCTTTACATCCCTGTTTTAAGAGATTTGATTCTAAGTTTTTGAATTCTTCACTCGATAAAGGGGTAATAAATTGTCTAAGTTCTTCAACAATTATCAATTCCTTTTTAATCTTTTCTACCTCCGAAAAAGTGGAATTAGGTAATTGAGCTGTAACTGATTTTAAACCAGTCATAAAGTCTTTTGCCATCGTTAATTCTATTAAAGTTTAATTACTTCCTTTGTTAATTCCATGTACTGGTTTGCCGACCCTGATTTACCAGAATAAGTAAATAAATCCTTCTTTGCAACCTGTGATTGCTTAATGGTGGTCGAAACCTCAATCAGGGTATCGAAAATGGTAAAGTGGGAATATACTTCTTTAATATGGTCAATCATTCCACGATGAACACTTTGATTTTTATGTACCATTGTAAAAAAAATCCCTTTCACTTTCAAGGAATAATTAAGATGTTCTCTAATTTCAAAAATCCTATTAAAAAGATTCTCAACACCATGATAAGCAGATGCTTCGGGTTGAATTGGAATCAAACACTCATGAGAAGCTACCAATGAACAGGTAGTTAAAATATTAAGTGATGGTGGGCAATCAATAAGAATATAATCATATTTATCTAAGTAAGGCACCAGCTTATTATAAAGTCTCTTTTCACTACCGATTGAGTTCACCAATTCCAACTCACGATAAGCCATTTGAATATCGGATGGAACAATATGCAACTTTGGCTCAATTTCAATAACTGGTAAAGGTGTTTTGTCCAAAAGAGCATCAATTAATTGGCTCACAGGGCGATGAATCCCGAAACATTGAGACAAGTTTCCTTGCGAGTCAATATCTATCATTAAAACTCTGTTTCCCATCAGACTCAATGCCTTTCCAATGTTGATGGTTGATGTTGTTTTACCCACACCTCCTTTGTGATTTACTACTGAAATAACTTTCGCTTTACTAAATAACTCTTCTGAATAACCATAGCCTCGCAAAACAGGCAAAAGTTTTGAAAGATGGTTTTCATTGAGATTAATGAGTCCTCCTTGAGCTTTATAAAGTGTTTTTGAAGGTAATCCCGCTTCTTTCTCTATTTGAGAATGGTTTAAAGCTGGTTTCATCTGCAAGAAACGAAGTACAATATCTTGATTTAACATAACAAGTTGTATATTTTTAAACAAAAATAGATAATTATTTATCATTATAATAAAAAATAGTACTATTTGTATCTATTTTTATGGTGATTTATCCTATGAAATTCTAAAAACGACTTTTATAGGGTAAATATTCACTAACCTTCTGACACATATTAACTACCTGATAATCAGTATGTTGTATTTTATAATAAAAAGGAGATTTAATTATAAAACGACTTTTATAGGGTATGAGTATTTTATCACTTTCTAAAAGATTCTTTACAATATCAAAAAAGTAAATTGTTTTAAAGAATTATAAAACGACTTTTATAGGGTCAATCAACATTGCAATGGTTTTAATATCAAAATGTATGTATAAAAGTTTACTGAAGAGCAATTATTCTTTCCAAAGTTTAACACTATTATTTTTAGTAATAAAGATTTCTTGTTTGTTACTCTTTTCTCTTTTCTTTCTTTCTATCTTTCGTGAGTCGTAACTAATTGATTTTCAATTTACTGTACGCTTAAAAACGACTTTTATAGGGTTTAAAACGACTTTTATAGGGTTTAAAACGACTTTTATAGGGTTTAAAAACGACTTTTATAGGGTTTAAAAACGACTTTTATAGGGTTTAAAACGACTCCGTAAAAATAAAGTCGTCTTTATTAAATTTGTTAAAATGATATTTGTAACTTTGAATTACGACACTCTAAAACAATAGTCGTTTTTGCGATGGATACCCCCTCACTACCCGCTGAAAAAAGAGAAATGGCATTACAAGCTATTTCTAAAGATCCTTATAGATTAATTAAAACCAATCCAATCATCAACGCAAAGTTTGATATTACGGCGGTTCAAATGAAAGTATTTTTGAAAGTGGTTGCTTCCATTGACCAAAGTGGTGACGAAATGCCTGAAATTAGTATTTCCATTAAAGAATTTCAGGAGTTCGTTGGTGGGAAAGCTAAAAATATACATACCTATTTGCAAGAGGAATTAACGAAACTCCGTAAAAAGGATTTGTATTATGAAGACGATAGAATCAGATTAGAAGCCAATTTTTTTAGTTCAATTGTCTATCATAAAAAAGAAGGCTATTTTACTTTTGAATTTTCAAAAAACATAAAACCTTTTCTACTTCAGATTAAAGATAATTTTACGGTTTTAGATATTCGTAATATTATGTATCTGGACAGTATTTACGCCATTCGTTTTTATGAATTTTGCAAAGAATTTGAACGGTTTAGAACGTTTGAGTTTGAAGTTGAAGAGTTGAAAGAGAAATTTGGTTTAACAGATAGATATAAAAATTACTTTGATTTTAAACTCAAAGTTGTTAATCAGGCAAGAACTGAATTAATCAAGAACTCAGAACTTTATTTTGATTTTGAGGAGATTAAAGTTGGAAAAAAGGTGACTCGCTTAAAATTCTTTATCTATAAAAACTCGAAGAATAATGATGTACAAAACGATTCTTTGAATCATGAACAAATTGAGGAAATTACGGTATTAGTTAAAGAATTTGTAGGGGAAAAAGTGGTGCTTTCTTGGTTCAAAAAATACTCCTACCAACAAATTAAAGACGGTGTTTTATACAGCATAAAGGAATACGGTAGGGGAGTGGTGAAAGATATGGGAAAATATCTTCAAAAGATGGTCGCAGTGCCGAATATTATTGACTCTGGAGAAGTAAAAAAACAGGCACTCCAAAAAAAGAAAAAACAACAAGCTGATTTACAAGCAGTTGAAAAGCAAATCGTGGCAATAGACCGTCTAAAAGATGATTTAAGGAAGACCTATTTTCAGAAAAGAATAGATTTTGTAAATCAAATTTTTACTACGAATGGGCAAATTATGAAAAAAATCATGAAACAGTTACAAGCTGATGTGGTGTCTGATAAACCAACATTTTTAGCGGAATTGGCATTGAATAGCTTTAAAGGCGATAAGAATTCAAAAAAAGATTTCTTGCAAAACTTCTCAGAAGGAGCTACTTTTCAAGCGTATAGTTTAGATTACATGAGCCAGCAGTATCCAACAGAATTTGCTAAAATTAAAATGGATTTTCTACCGCTGGCTCATAAGTTGGGGATGACGATTGACGACTTGGTTTAAATTCATTATCACACCTCAACCATTCGCCTGATTGAATCTTCTAATGCTACTTTAAATGCTCCGTCATTTATGTATAATTTGTAGAGTTCCAGTTCACTTCTACGCTGTTTACTAATGGCATCGCTAATCATTCTCATCAAAGCTAAATCTCTGTTTTGCACATCAGGATTATTCACGTAATGAGAATTAAAATTGGGGTGTTCTTTCACAAATCGGGCAATACTCACAAATTTAACCCGTTGCTCTTCGGGTGTGGCGTTCCAGCCCTGAAACCACTTTTGGCGATTCACTTAAATTTGGGGCAAACTTCCCACGAAAATGACTTAATTTACTGATTAGTAATAACTTGTGAGTGAAATTATTTTTTCTTAGCCCCT
>JALONS010000133.1 GCA_025454855.1 Arcicella sp. | reverse complement strand
TCGTTGTTGGTCTTCGTTCATGTCTTTGATTAAATTCTGGATAAACATAGCTTCCTCAGCATCAAGGTTAGAAAGCATCATTAAAATGTTAGTGTTCATGGTTTTTGAGTGTTTGGGGAATGTCGTGCCACAGGCTTCAGTCTGTGAATTATTTAAACAGGCTAAAACCTGTGGTACGTGTAAGTTGAAAAATTCTATAAAAAATGACTATTAAAGCAAAAATACCAAGCGGATGGTGATGCAAAGATTCTTGAATTTCTCCATGAAAAAGATACGAAATAGAATGTCCTAAACCACAGCCTGGACAAAACGAAAGTCCTAAATTCTTGATTGGACACAACGTAAAATGACTTTCGGAGGGGTTCATGACAGCTAACCAAATGAGTCCGCTAATCCAAAAAAGTAATTCTATGTTGATTTTCCGTAACATCTTGAATCAAAGTTGTGCTAATTTTTAATGCTTTGGTTATTTTTATACATGAAGTGGTCATTTTGATATTTGACCAAGACGTTTTTCGTGATGAATTCTAAAAAAATAACTTCGAGATGAACCAAGATACGTATTTTATTCGTTTTAACTGTATATTTGCAAGGTCATGAATAAAGGTTTTACTCGCATATTTTGCTTCTTAATGGCGTTTCAAGTGCTGTTTGCCAGCACGGGATTCTCTATGTACGAGCATTTCTGTAAAATAAAAGGGGTAAAAACGTATTCATTATCGGTGCCTAAAAAGGTATGTTGCCCTGCCAAAAAGTCAAGTACAGCATCTACTAAAAAAGTTGTTTTAAAACGTGCGAAATGTTGCAGTGATAAAATTGCTCATTACAAGGTAAATCCTAATGCCACCCAAAATGTAAAAACTACTTTTGATGAACCTGCACCTGTTTGGTTGTTGGATGAGTTAATTTCGTATGAATTTCCTTGTACGAAAGAAATTATTGCTTTCAACACACGGCACTATTCTAATCCTGCTCCTCCACTTTCTGGGCGAGGTATCCTTGTTCGTATTCAATCTTTTATTATTTGATTTTTCTCAATCCTTAGCTGAATAAATGAGAGTTGGTAATGCCTTATTACCTTAAAAATCAAATATATGTACACACAAAAAATATATAAACTTCTGTTTTTCAGTGTTTTGTTGTTTTCTGGAACCGCTTTTTCCCAAACGGAAACAGTAAGAGGAATTGTTCTGGAAAAGAAAGCAAATGGAAAAACTGAACCCGTTATCGGGGCAACGCTTCGTTGGGAAAATGCTAAAAAAGGTACTTCAACGGATACTAAAGGAGAGTTTTCTCTGTCAAAATCGTCCCCAAATCATGAGTTAATTGTTAGTTCGGTTGGTTTCAAAACGGATACTTTAATGGTACATAGTTTAGACTTTGTTACCATTTATTTAACTGTTCAAAATGCTGATTTACAGGAAGTTGTGGTGAAAAGTGAAGCCACAAGTATCGACAAAATGAATCCCATTCATACCGAAATCATCACTACCAAAGCATTAGCAAAAGCGGCTTGTTGTAATCTTTCGGAAAGTTTTGAAACGAATGCTTCTGTTTCGGTGAGTTATTCAGATGCCATTACGGGTTCAAAACAAATTCAATTACTGGGGCTTTCGGGTAATTATATCCAAACAAATGTAGAGAATATTCCATCTATTAGGGGTTTGAATACTGTTTTTGGACTCAATTACTTGCCTGGAACGTGGCTTTCTTCCATTGATGTTGCCAAAGGGGCGGGTTCAGTAATGAGTGGTTATGAGTCTATGACAGGAGCGTTGAATGTTGAATTAGCTAAACCCGATATGGCTGAAAAGCTGTATTTGAATACCTACGGAAACAGTCAGGGTAGGGGAGAGGTCAATTTGAATTTGGCTCATAAAATCAATAAAAAATGGTCGGTGGGATTCCTTACGCACGCCAGTACGCTTCAAACAAAATTAGACCAGAATGATGACGGATTTCTGGATTTACCTCTTTACACGCAATTCAACGGAATCAATCGCTGGAAGTATCAATCTGATAAATTGATGGCTCAGTTTGGTGTGAAGGCACTTTACGAAGACCGCACGGGCGGACAAGTGAACTTTAATCCCGATATCGACCGTAATTCGGGGCGATTTTACGGCTTTGGTAGCAAAACACAACGCTACGAATTTTTCAGTAAAACCGCCAAACTTTACCAGTCAAAACCCTATCAGGGATTAGGCTTGATTATCAACGGTTTAGTACACGATAATGCTTCGTATTTTGGCTTCAAAAATTACACAGGAACGCAAAAGAGTCTTTATTCAAACTTGATTTATCAGAATATTTTGGGCAATACTAATCACCAATACAAGGCTGGATTGAGTTATTTATTGGATGATTATAACGAGCGATACCTTGATTCAACTTTTAGGAGAACGGAGTCCGTACCAGGTACTTTTTTGGAATACACCGAAACAATCCCTAATAAATTGACGCTTGTCATAGGCGGACGGGTAGATTTTCATAATCTTTACGGAACACGATTCACACCCCGTTTTCATGCTAAGTATGAGGTCTCTCCTAATACTCAGTTAAGGCTGAGTGCGGGCAAAGGTTGGCGAATGCCTAATGCTATCGCTGAAAACTTTGGAATGTTGGTGAATTCAAGACAATTAAAATTAGTAGGTGATGCCATCAGACCAGAGGAATCTTGGAATTTCGGCGTAAGTTTAAGCCATGATTTCTATCTTTTTGATAAGAAAGGAATGCTCATATTAGATGCCTATCGTACTGATTTTCAGAATCAATTGATTGTAGATATGGAAAGTGCCGAATTTGTAAGGCTGTATAATTTACAGGGTCGTTCATTTTCAAATAGCTTTCAGGTGGAAGTTAATTACTCTCCTGCCAAACGAATGGATATAAAATTGGCATATCGTGTTTTTGATGTGCGTAACGACGCAGTTACTCCTTCGGGCGAACTGACTTTACTGCCCAAACAATTCGTAAATCGTGATAGGTTTTTGTTTAATTGGGGATATGCTACCAAATTTGACAAATGGAAATTTGATTTAACTTGGCAGTGGAACGGCAGGCGAAGAATTCCCGATTTTTCCGACGGTCATGTACATTCAGCACTTTCCCCAACGATTTTTGCTCCAGCGTTTTCCAATATCAATGCTCAGGTCACGAAGGCTTTTTATAAATGGGATATTTACGTAGGTGGCGAGAACTTGAATAATTTTACCCAAAAAGACCCAATTATTGCTGCCAATGACCCATTTGGAAAGAATTTTGATGCCTCAATGGTATGGGGACCTGTCATTGGTAGAATGGTTTACGTGGGTATGAGATATAAAATTAAATAACTATCGGCTTTTAGCTTTTGGCAATAGGCTAACAGAATATTGGAAAGCCTAAAACTGAGAGCCAAAAGCCCTAATAAAATGAAACAAACCATCTATGTATCAGGCATGACTTGCGAAGCCTGTGAATATAAAATTCAATACGTTATTTCACAAATTCCGAGTGTTACCTCCGCAGTAGCTAAATATTCTGATAATTCAGTAATTATTGAAAGTTTAGATAGAATAGATAGTGATGTTATTGTAGAAGCACTAAAGCCCCATGCGAAGTATGCTCTATTATCAGAAGATTCTATTCAAAAAGAAGTTCCAACGGAGTCTTCGCAATCATGGGTAAACCAGTATTATCCGCTACTGCTCATTGCGGGTATGATTACGTTGGTTAGTTTTTTAACTTCTTTTCATGCAGGAATTTATGCAATGGCACATTTTCAGTTAAAGATGTTTTTGCATAACTTCATGACGGGTTTCTTTCTGGTCTTTTCATTTTTTAAATTATTGAACGTGAAGGCATTTGCAGAAAGTTTCCAAATGTATGATTTGTTAGCGGCTAAAGTGCCGTTTTACGGTAAAATTTATCCGTTTATAGAATTGGCATTAGGCTTGCTTTGTTTAGTTCATTTTCAACCAAGATTGGTTTACTGGGCAGATATTTTCATCATGGGCTTCGGGGCGTTAGGCGTGATTCAGAGCGTAGTTGATAAACGAAAAATACGCTGTGCCTGTTTAGGAACAGTTTTTAACTTGCCCATGAGTACTGTTACGATTATCGAAAATTCATTAATGGTAATGATTGGTATAATCTTGCTGACTATGCTTTAGGCAATAGGTTGTAAGCTATACGCAACAAACCCAAATTTTTAATGTAAACTGTTTATCGCTTGTTATTATTTAAGAGATACTCCCAAATAAATATTACAACTTATTATTCAACAAAAACTGCTTTAAGCTTATTGCCTATGGCTTACAGCCTAAAGCACAAAACAAACAACAAATATGAAAAGAAATCTCATTTTATTCGTTATGTTATTCATCTCAGTAATTGCGTTTGCCGACAAACCCAAAACTGAAACCGTAAAAATCAAAACATCAGCCATTTGTGAGCAATGTAAAGAAATCATTGAAAAGAAATTGACATTTACGAAAGGTGTTGTGGACGTTGATGTGGATTTAGACAGTAAAGATAAAATTACCACCGTGATTTTTAATCCGAAGAAGACATCGGTAGAAAAAATTAAAAAAGCGATTACAGCAGTAGGTTATGATGCAGACGAATTGGTGGCAGACCCTGCGGGTTATGAACAGTTACCGGGATGTTGTAAAAAGGGGGGAGTGAGAGAGTAGGAGGAAAAGGAGAAAGAAACAAATGCAAAAGGAGGAACGAAGAGAGGTACTTAATACATGACCTCTCTTCGTTCCTCCTTTTGCATTTACTTCACTTAGGCAAGCATTCCTAATAAAGAGGAAAGTTTATCTTTTAAATCTTTTCTATCAACGATAAAATCTAAGAAACCGTGTTCTAATACAAATTCAGCACTTTGAAAGCCTTTAGGAAGGTCTTTACCGATAGTTTCACGGATTACTCTCGGACCAGCAAAACCAATTAAAGCCCCTGGTTCAGAAATATTAAAATCACCTAACATGGCGTAAGAAGCCGTCACACCGCCCGTTGTAGGGTCGGTAAGTAGTGAAATATACGGAATGCCTGCTTCTGCCAACAATGCCAATTTAGCCGATGTTTTCGCCATCTGCATCAATGAAAATCCTGCTTCCATCATTCTGGCACCTCCCGATTTTGAAATCATCAAAAAAGGCATTTTATGTTCCAAAGCGTAGTCGATACCTCGGGCAATTTTCTCCCCCACTACCGAACCCATCGAACCCCCAATAAACGAAAAGTCCATTGCCGAAATCACAATGTCAATATCGTTCATTTTTCCATGAGCGGTTCTAACGGCATCTTTCAAGCCCGTTTTCTTTTCAGTAGCTTTGATGCGGTCGGGATAGCGTTTAGTATCTACAAAATTTAGGGGGTCTCCCGATGAAAGCATCGCATCGAGTTCAGTGAAGCGGGTTTGGTCAAAAAGTAGTTCAAAATACTCTTGTGAGCCTATTTTTTCGTGATAATTACAATTCGAGCAAGTGTAAGCCAATAAACGATGTTCACGGGTGTGCATCGCTTTTTTGCAAGATGGGCATTGATACCAAAGTCCATCAGGAGCTTCACGTTTTGATTCAGTGGGGGTTAGGATACCCTTATCTTTTCTGGTAAACCAAGACATATTGTTGATTTTAGATTTCAGATTGTTGATTTCAGATTTCGGATTGCGTTTATAAAGCCCTCCATTTTAGCCAAAATTCGGTTACAAAGATAAGTTAAAAAGAAAAGAGAAAGAGACGAAAAGTAGAATATTTCGTATTCCGTACTTTCGTCTCTCGCTCTTTTAAGGTAAGTTACAAGGATTGCTACTTATTGTATCTTTTTGTAAGTTATTGACTATTAGTTAGTTAAATAAAAATCCGAGTATAACCTCATTACACCCTTATTTAGTTATTTTACTGAAACCGCTTTTCTAACAATCACTTCCTCGCCTGCTTGCATACGTACCAGATAAGTACCACCTACAAAGCGTGAAAGGTCAATTACTTGATTAAGTTCTCTGCCAACACCCTCAAAATCCATGGATGAGATTTCATTACCCGCCATAGTACCCACAGATAGTTTTACGTTGCCCGCAGGTTTTTCAAATTTCGCTGTCATTAAAAACTGTCCCGTGTTACTTGGGTTCGGAATAAGTTTTAAATCTATGGTTTCAAACGTTGGCTCGTTGGCTAAAGGTTTGGCTATTACTACCTGATTAGGGTTATTGCCTTGAATATTTAGGTTATCAATTGACCAACCCCAACCGTAGCCTCCTACATCCGCTAACATTCTGAAACGAATCAACACTTGGTCACCGCCTTTAAAATCACCTGATTTTAGCATATCAATTGTTCTGGGGCGGTACAAACTGGCATCGGCAGTAGCTAAGGAGTTTCCGTTGGCATCTATATTGCTGTCCCAAGCTCTTCTCCAAGCTGTTTGAGCGTTGCAGTCCCAGCCATCTTGAAACCATTTCCAAGTTTTACCACCGTCTTTAGAGCCTTCCACGATAACATAGTCATAAAAATTACGATTTACAGCTCCACCCGTCTGGAAAGTCACACCATCATCACCTGGTTCAACCAATGCAATTTCATTAAAATAAATATTGGCGGTATCGCTTCTGAGGGTGATAGGTCTCAATAAACTCACGATAGAGTTAGTAAATTTATCACTGGTACTGTTGGGATAGTTATTCTCTGAACCATCCGCATAAGGATGGTCAGTTTGTAAGGCTGTTCCTGCATTACTGAATGCTTTGATAGCAAAGCCTTTCAAGAAGAAATCCTCTTTGGGCGTATTTTCAAAATCTGTACTATATCTGGCAACGGGGGCTAAAATTCTTTGTACTTGAATATCATAGAAGCCCGTTTTTGGAAAAATAACACGGTTTTTAGCTTTGCCTTTGTCTTGCACAATTACACGGTAAGAAATTTTCTCGCCTCCTTTCAAAGCTAAAGGAGTAAAATCAAATGTCCCAGAGAAAGAATTTCCAAAACCGCCCGAAATTAACTCAATCGCAGCTCCTCTTTTCAAACCAAATGCTGGTTGAGCTTTCCCATCTACTTGATATTCAACAAAAACGGTATCTATTCCGATGTTATCAGTGGCAGTCAAATCGGGAAGATTTAACTTAGTATCCGTCGAGAAAATAGATGATAAGTTATTGGTAAAGGTAACATCTGGCTTGGTAGTATCGGCACCAACTCTGAATTTGTAAGGTGTTTCAAAGTTGATGGTAGAATTACCAAGTTTAGTAGTAATTGTATTGGGTGCTTGTGCTGGCGTAACCATTTTACGTCCTGCATTATCTTCTGCTGTGAAATAATAGCTAATTACTTTTTCTTTGCCATCGGCAGGTAGCGTAAAAGTATAATCGTTGCTTGTACCTTTACGGGTTAGTTTTACTTCAGTTGCATTTGTTTTTACATCACCAAGGCTGTAAAAGAGTTTTACACTTTCGGGTTTGTAAGTGGTATCACTAAGCACTTTTACATCAAATATTAGCGGTTGGGTTATATCCTCTGAATCAGTAAATCTTTTGTGAGTTATAGATGAACCTACCCAGCCCATTTCTTTAAAAAATGCCATCACAATAGGGCCGGGATTGGCATTTACTTCACCATTATCCCCAAAAGGAGTCATGGTAGCATTGATAGTACCTGATTTGTAAGTAGTTTCATCTAAGTGGCTATAACTTGACCCCGCCGAATAAGCCCCTGGAGCGTACAAACGAGCAGTGTTTCCTTCATTGACACTCAAAATATCGGGGGCATTCAAATAGAGATTACCACCAGTCAAAGCTCTGTATAATTCAACCGAAGGATTTTTAAATACATCGGTATTCAGGATTGCCTTTTTTTCTAAATTTTCTACGAAATGGTCGAAAATATAAGGAACGCCTCCACTGGCAATAATACCTTGAGTACCATCACCATCTAAAGGTCTTAATGAACCAAAAAAGCCCAAACCGTGTCCAATTTCGTGTAAAACGGTTGAAACAAAATCCTGACGATTTCTGGGTGGATTTCCATCCGTTCCTAAATACCAGTTGAAATCGGCATTGAAACGAGCTACGATGTCAGGGTTATTACCGTTCAATTCCTGACGAGCCATTTTTTCCGCCATTGCTATTGGATAAAACGTAAAGGCTTTGGTTGCTCCGGGAAAGTCACGGAATAAAGAGTTTGCTCCTGCTGAACCCAATACACTCCTGCCTAAACTTTCCCAGCGAGCAGTAAGTCTGATGGGAACATCAGAAATCAAAACGGATTGCCATATATCTACTGCTTTCTGAAAAGCAGCCTGAGCGTCAGCGGGGAAATCTACGTAAGTAACGATAAATTTAGAGCGGTCAGCTTGTGGGCGAGCATTTTTATCAAATTTGCGGAGATATTCAATCGGAGGGGCTACGTAAGTACGCTGATATGGTCTGGAAAAATCAGGCGTAGGACACTGAATCTCTACACCATTGGTAGAAAATGTATCTAATTTTTTTTGTCCATAGCCAAGTACACAGCAAAGTACAAGCACAGCGGAAAGTAAATTTCTTTTCATGGTAAGTAGTAAAAACATTGAAATGAATGTTGATTAAGACAATTTTTACTCAAATAAGGTTGTCTTGTAATCAATATAACGATAAATATAACGATTGGATTTTGATTCTCTGAAAAAAACAATAAAAAACCTTCCCGAATAACATTCGGGAAGGTTTTTTATAAAAATAAATATCATAGAATTAATATCCAGGGTTTTGCTGACCCGCAAAAGCAGGGTTTGCTTTCATTTCACGGTCTGGAATTGGTAATAATGCTTGGTTATTATTCCAGTTAGCTAATTCTCTGGTAGCTCTGCCTGTACGCACTAAATCAAAGAAGTAATGACCTTCCAAAGCAAGTTCTAATCTTCTTTGTAAGAAAATCTCATCTTTCAATGCTTGTCCAGCAAGTGTAGCAGGAGCAGCCGCTAATCCTGCACGAGTACGAATACGGTTCACCAATACTAATGCTTCCGAATCTCTACCTAATTCAGCCAATGCTTCAGCTTTATTCAACAGTACCTCAGCAAGACGGTACATTACGGGGCGGTCTGTACCCGTTGAAACTCTGAAATATTTCAACTGTACATCGTAAGAAGTAGATAAAATTCTACGATTATCAGTAAGGTCATAAGCAGCAGTTAAAGCTGGGGCAGGACGCATCTCGTTTCTACCTCCCAACTGTGTTGAGAACATAAAAAATGCCAAAGTGTTACTGTTAGTAGCCTCAAACTGTAGTTCCCAAATACTTTCAGGAGTATTCTGTCCATTAAATACTGCTGAGGTAGTAGCGGCTAACGTGTGTCTATTAGTGGCAATAATTTGGTCGGCTAAAGTGTTTACGCCCGCCCAATCTTTATTGTACAAGGCAGCTCTACATTTCATTGCTAAAGCTGTATTTTTGGTAATACGTGAAGCATTTGTAGTTGCTAAATCTGGAAAAGCTGCATCTAAGTCATCATTGATTTGTTTGTAAACCTCTGCTACGGTATTTCTTGGTACATTCAAACTGGCATCTGCTTTTGAAGTAGGCTCTTTCACAATGGGAACTCCTCCCCACCATCTTACTAAGTTGAAATAATGGAAAGCACGCAAAGCTCTGGCTTCAGCGATGATTTGTTTTTTCTCAGTTTCTGTAAAACCTGCTTCGTTGATAGCGGGAACAAATTTGATAATCAAATTAGCTCTTTGAATAGAGTTATAAATCTGAATCCACATTACTTGAGCAGCGTTATTATCGGCTAAAACGGTACGAGCTGCTACTTGTGCAAAATCCCCAAATGTACCCGTATGGCGTAGGTTACCGCCCGCTAAATCGGGCAATAACGTATAACGAGTTCCGAGGTAGTTGGCTGATTGCATACCGTTGTACGCTCCGTTTAGTACGGCTCTGGCGGTAGAGGCATCCGAAATCTTGTCCTCTACTGCGGTTTGTGGCGTTTGGTCGAGGACTTGCTCACAAGATGATGCAAATCCAACGGCTAATAATGCTAAAAGATATATTTTTATTTTTTTCATGTTGATTCTGAATTTTGTATTGATTACTGGTTACTAATAATTAAGTTGATAGGGTTTTACACAAGAACTGGTAGAAACTCTATCTCAACAATTAATTAAAATCCAATATTTACCCCTACGATAAATGTACGTGGTTGAGGGAATGTCAAGAAATCTGTACCTGGGGCAGCATTGGCAGTAGTATTACCATTATTCCCCTGCGAGAACGCCGATACCTCTGGGTCCATACCCTTGTATTTAGTAAATGTCAATACGTTCTGACCTGTGAAATATACTCTCAATTTGTCAATTTTAAGTTTGTTCACAATACTTCTTGGTAATGTATAACCAAAAGTTAAGTTTTTCAAACGAGCGTAAGAACCATCTTCAATGAATCTATCAGAGTTTCTACGGTTGTTGTTAGGGTCTCCCCAAACGGCTCTTGGTACATCTGTGTTGGTATTGGTAGGAGTCCAACGGTTAAGAACTGCATCCGTTTGACCAAATACACCGTTCATACCTTCAGAGAATACACGAGTATAATTCAACATTTTGTTTCCTTGTACAAATTGGAAGAAAATATCCAAATCGAATCCTTTGTAAGTCAGGTTATTACGGAAACCTCCGAAGAAAGTAGGTTGTGCCGAGCCTTGAATTTCTTGGTCATCAGCCGTAATACGACCATCACCATTAATATCCACAAACTTGATGTCACCAGGTCTTGTAAGTGCTGCCTGATAAACAGCTGCTGCTCCATATCTTCCTCTTGCTGCTTCATTTAGAGCATCAATTTCTGCTTGTGTTTGGAATATTTTATCTACTCGATACGCTCTGAATGAACCTAATGCTTCGCCTTCAGCTAACCAGCTTGAGAAACCAAAAGGAGAGGCAA
>JALONS010000428.1 GCA_025454855.1 Arcicella sp. | reverse complement strand
TGATGCCCCAACCAATATTATTTCGCCTATTGCAGGAAAAGTTTTATTGATAAAAACGGCTGATGGTAAATACGCAAAAATGGAGATTTTAAGCTATTATAAGGGTGCTCCCGCTACGCCTATCAGTAGCACTCCTTCTCGGTATTACACGTTTAGGTTTGTGTATCAGCCCGATGGTACGATGATATTTTAATAAATAAGAGTCTCTGGATTTTTGAATTGAGATAACCCTATTAAGTATGTTTGGGAATCAAATCGGTAAAAAAATAGGTAGAAGTTAAATCATCCCCGTCTGAATTTTTGAAATGATAGGTTTTATCAACCGTTTCGCCAATATCAAATTGGATGGAATTTTTAAAATAAGGCGTTTCAAAAACGAAGGTATGAAATTCGCCATTTTCCCCGCAAGAGTCAACCGTTTTGGGTAAATCTTTGACAAAATCACAGTCAAGAATCCTCCCACAAAATGATTTATCTAATTTATTTCCGTTGATGGCAACCACAATCGTATTGAAACCTAAATCCCAAAATTCTTCCAATAATTCCAATGAAGGGCGTTTCTAAATGGGGAAAACGCCCTTCATGCCAACTTCTTCGAGACGTTCTTCTCTGTGTTTACGTAAATCTTCCAAGAAAATATAGCCAAAAATGGAATATTTTATGCCCGAATCAATCAATGGTTGAATGGTTTCTGCCAAACGTAATTTTACCAAATTTATACCAATATGTTCGGCTTGTTGGTCGAGTAACTCTTCCCGAACGCCGTGCATCGAAACTCGCCTGAAAGAATCATTCAATGAAGTCAATAAATGTTCAACTTCGTATTCTTTATTTTGTAAAATATGGTAAAGAGATAAGGCAGAATCTTTACCCCCCGACCAATACAATAGACATTTTTAACATATGTAATCTTGATTTATTACAATTTATCATGCTGCCTGCCTGAAATTGTACAATCCACAAGCTGTTTTCATCAGGTTTTCTCTAAATCCGAATCGGGAATTTCGATTTTTATCTTTTATGATTCGTAAAATTTTTATGTGAGCCAGTACATTTTCTACTTTAACTCTTTTCTTAGAGGGTTCTCTGTTAAAATCTTTCTGGTCTTGAGTAAGTTGTCTTTTTTCAGTTTTGGTATTACGTGGTTTTTTATGAGGGAGAATCAATTTGACATTTTGAGACTCCTATCCCTTGAATCCCAAATCTGCTAATATAGTGATGGGAGTAGTAAATCTTAAAAGTTCGACCATTGATTTGTCGTGGACTTTACCGACATGGGTTTCTCCTAACCACATAATCAAACCTAATGTTGAAACAATTAAAGCATTTTTTAGGGTATGAGCCTTTTTCTTACCGCTATAAAATGTTTCCTGTTCATAAGTATCTCGTTGAATTGGACGTTCTGTACCATCAATGATATATTCTTCATCTATCTGAAAATCAACATCTTCTATATTAGCTTTTGAAATATATTTTTTAAGAGATTTATTGAGAATTGGAGTTAGAATATGAATCCGTTTATTGACCATTGACACATCTAAATCAAATTGAAAAGCCATAACCTCCTGTAAGGAATGGGTCTTTTTATAGAAAAATAAAAAGAATAACTTATCTCCCACAGAGGGTAATTGCTTTTCATTTTTAGGAACATATTTCCGTAATCGTGGTGTACCATCAAGGTTGTATTTTTCAATAAAACTCTCCCATTTTGATTCAAAGGTGGGTAGAAGTATATCGAACTTCTCAATACTGAGAGAGGTCAAAGATTTGAATTGTCGTGAGTTAGTACGGGCTTTTTCGTAGGGGGACATTGCTTTTTATTACAAAGTTCTTACGCACACACGATAATATAAACAATTAGTATTTAGTATTCAAAATGTCTTTTGCTTTGATTTACCACTTTTGGAGGTCAAAAACTTTATATTTTAATTAGCACAACTAATAAGATAGTTGGGAACCGTATATTTTCGGCAAATTGTTATGAGAACCTCAAAAATGAAAATATAAAACTATAAATTTGCTTATTATTTTAAACAATTAAATTATATTTGTTTAAAATAATAAACAAATATATGCTTACACAAGATACTTTGTTGAAATTTCTCAAACGCCATTCTGCTATTTCAATTGCTACTTTGGAACGAGAAGCACAATTACCTAAAAATACGCTGTCTGGGGTCATCAATGGTTCACGAAATCTAAATGAAAAACACCTGCTCGACTTATTTCCTGTTGTTACCCGATATGGGTATAATCATGAGGCTTTTTCAAAAGCTCGTGTTGTATCTATCATCAATCATAAAGGTGGGGTTGGTAAGACCACTACGACGGCTTATCTTGGTGAAGCACTCGCTAATCAAGGATTCAAGGTACTTTTAATTGATATTGACCCACAAGGAAGTTTGAGTGAGGTACTTAATATCAGGGTAGGAAATACTCAGGTGTTTCATTCACTTCTTAACTTAGAAGTTCCATTAGCTATTCAAAATGTTCAGAAAAATTTAGATATTGCTCCGAGTGACATAGAACTAAGTTCCGCTGAAAAAGAATTAAGTAACAAAATTGGTGGTGAATTACGCCTAAGAGTTGCTATTAGTAAAATATCCAAAAATTACGACTTCATCCTTATCGATTGCCCCCCTTCGCTCAATATTCTGACGATTACAGCTATGCAAGCCTCTAACGGTTGTCTTATCACAACCCTACCAAAAAGTAACAGTATTCATCGAGAATACAAGGAGCTTATCCGCAAACAGTTTTCAAATTTAAAAGTATTTGATTCGGAAATTAAACATTTAATTGATTTTCAAAAGGCAATGATTGAACACCAAACAATCAGTGTTTTTAACAAAAACTCTGAGGCTGCAAGTTCATACCAGAATTTGGGAGAGGAATATTTACAATCATTGGATAAACGAAACTAATCTAAGATTATGGCAAAGAAAACGTTAGCTGAAAAAATGGCTGAAAACAGTAAAACTGTTTACGAAAGCATGAAAATAAACACCATTGGAAGTTTTAGTTCTACCGAAACTATTAAGAAGAATATTATCATTTTGGATGAATTCAAAGATTTAATTCCTCCTTTATTAGAATCAGAATTTTTAGCCCTCAAAGATAATCTTCAAAAGCATGGTTGTAAAGACCCACTAAAACTTTGGCAAACAACCAATCAAGTTATTAATCGCACTGGTGATTTTAACGAAACTGTTTACGTGCTTATTGATGGGCATAACCGATTCCAACTTTGTAATGAACTACAAATTTCTTTTAATATTCAGATTGATAACTTTGAATCCTTAAAAGAGGTACGAGATTTTATGATTGACTTCCAGTTGAGTCGTCGGAATATCACACCACAACAAGCCTCATACCTGCGAGGAATAAGA
>JALONS010000427.1 GCA_025454855.1 Arcicella sp. | reverse complement strand
TAAAATGGACGACGTTCGGCAATTTTTTCAAATGCACGGTGAATGTAGCCAACGGTTTGTTCTGCATCTACGATAGTCTCTCCGTCCATCGTGAGGATATTCTGAAAAATACCGTGTGTTGCAGGGTGTGTAGGACCTAAATTCAGAGTTGAAAGGTCATTCACATATTTTTTATTTTCTTGTGCCTTTGTTAGTCCCACGTTGGGGTTTGACACCAATGCTATTTCAGCCATAATTTATATCAATATCCAACTAATTTTTCCTTATCAAAAGTTATAAGATTACAACCATCAAGCAATAAAGTAGTAAGATTTTCAAAGTTCGTTTCAAACAACTCTAACAGTTCATTATTAGTAACATTTCCAATTCTCAAATGAATAATTTTGGGCGGACTTCCATTGAGATAAAAGTTATCCAAAAAATCAGAATCTTTCGTTATGATGATTCTATCTTCGGAGATAGCTATTGCTATTATCTCTTTATCTTTCATTAAATGCCCATTCTCCTTATAATTCATTGCGTGAATTGAATCATAGCCTTTATTTTTCAGGTATTTGGCTAATTTGGGAGGTGTTTGCGTATCAATGAAAAACCTGAACATCAAGATGGTAACGGAATCAATGCTTTCGCATCTGAAATACGTGAAGCATATAACATACAAGCCAAAATATCATCACGTTCCATGAATGGATAATCCTCTAAAATTTCTTCAAAACTCATTCCCGATGCTACCAACTCCAACATCTGTGTCACGGTAAAACGCATATTTCTTATAGTCGGTTTTCCTTGACAAACCTCCTGATTAAGCGTTATTCGAGAAATGATTTTGTTATCCATTTTATATATTTTTATCGCCCAAATAAAGCATCAATTTTATCTTCTCGAGTAGCATCTTCTAAGGGATATTCTCTTCTCATTGGATGATAATCCATATCTTCCACGTTAAGAATTCTCTCTAATTTTGGATGACCCGTAAAAATGATTCCGTAAAAATCAAAAGCCTCACGCTCCATCCAATTAGCGGCTGCGTATAGTCCCGTTAGGGTAGGCACTGCTATATTTTCTCTTGAAACGTACAGTTTAATAATCAACCTTACATTGTTTTCAAGGCTATGTAAGTGATATATTACTCCAAACTCGTGACTTGGAACATCTGGGAATTGAATACCTCCCAAATCAGTCAAAAATTGGAATTTGAAAATTGGATGCTGATATAAATAGTGCATCAATGGAATGATAGTCTCGGTGGTAGTGGTTACGTTCAATATTCCGTAATTTTCTGTAATACCGTAGATTCTCTCTTCTCCAAATTGTGCTACTAAATCTTGTGCTATTTGTTCGTTTGTCATTCTTTTATCAATGATAGAATGATTGAATGAATGAATGATAAAATAAGTAGTAAGATGTTGTGAAACACAATATTCATTCACTCATTCATTCATTCACTCATTCGCTCATTGAATTACTCTATTCCATAAGAAGCCAAAAGGGCTTTGTATTCATCCGATTCTCTTCTTCTTCTTTGCTCAGATTTGGCTAACTCTTGAATTTGCATAAATCCATCCAAAATTTGCTCTGGACGAGGCGGGCAACCAGGTACATATACGTCCACAGGAATAACTCTATCTATTCCTTGTAATACTGAGTAAGTATCAAAAATTCCGCCCGATGACGCACAAGCTCCTACTGAAAGCACCCAACGTGGTTCAGCCATTTGTAAATATACTTGTTTCAGAACGGGAGCCATTTTTTTGGCAATCGTTCCCATCACCATCAAAACATCTGCCTGACGTGCCGAGAAGGACATTCTCTCTGAACCAAAACGTGAAATATCGTAGTGCGAACCTGCCGTTGCCATAAACTCAATCCCGCAACATGATGTAGCAAAAGGAAGAGGCCAAAGAGAATTAGCACGGGCAAGACCCACGAAATCATCTAATTTACCAGCGAAGAAACCTTGTCCTTCAATCCCAGCGGGAGCATCTACTGTTTTTATTATTCTATCGCTCATTGTATTGGTTATGAGTTATTGGTTAATTAGTTATTGGTTATTAGTCAAGCGGCATAACGCTCTATTTGTAGTTCCAATAATCAAAATAACTAAACCATAATCTGAATCTTTTATATCTTAATTTAAACGCTATGTTTCGGAGAAAGGTTTTATTAATTTTCTGAGACATTTTTTACTAATTGCCAATAACTAATAACTACTTCTCCCAAGTTAAAACGCCTTTTTTGATAACATAAATAAAACCTGCCAACAACAAGCCCATAAATACAATCATTTCAAGAAACATATTGATGGCTACTTCTGACGAAGACTTTACCCAACCCATGAAGTTTACCGCCCAAGGGTACATAAAAATAATCTCTACGTCAAAAAGCACGAATAAGATAGCTACTAAAAAATACTTTACAGATATGGGTGTTCTTGCATCACCGATTGACTCAATACCACATTCAAAAGCATCATCTTTTAATTTACTATGACGTTTGGGTCCGAGCCAGTGCGTGGCAATCATGGTAGCAACAATAAAAGCTAAGGCAGCTCCTAATTGTACTAAAACTGGCAGATAGTCAGAGGGTTGATAATTCATAATTCTATTTGATTTTCAAATACTTATTTCAGTTGTTGGTCGTGATACGAAAAATATGCGGGTATTTACTTCATAAAAGTAACATTCACTTTCTCGGCTATCATCTGAATTAAGTCGCAATTTACTTATAAATTTTTGTTTACTATATTTTTTTAAGGTTAAAATTAGCTTTGATTAACGTGTGATGCGTAATGTATAACGTGCAGTGCATAATGTACAATTAGATAACTTTCCAATTAATTGGCTCAAAAATTGAGTTATCAGGGTTTATGAGCCAATTTGAGATTTATAAGCAAAAGTCCCCTTTGATATTTACTC
>JALONS010000132.1 GCA_025454855.1 Arcicella sp. | reverse complement strand
CTCCAAGATTTTAGCCTTGGGTTCAATACTGAAAAATTTGTGGTGAAATAAATCGGTACGAATATCAATTGCCCAGTTTTTCTTATGAATATCTAAGCCGATAAAGAGTTTGGGAGTTTCCATCTTTTTGCCTAATTTAATTGTAAAATTTGCGAAAGGTAAACATTCTATTTTACATAGGTGCTTGCCAAAATGGGGGCAGAAGTGCTAAATTGAACATTTGTACTTCTATCAACATTTGTGGTTTATTGAACATTTTTACTTCTAATTCCCCCACTTCGCCAAGCCCCAAACCGTTGTACGTCATTATAACACAATACTGTACAAACGTTAGAGTATTGACAAAGTAAATAATTATGAAATCAATAATTTTAACTGTTTTATTATTGTTATTGGGCTTGACAATTCAAACTTTTGCACAGGAAGGAAATATTATACTTCCCAAAAATTCTCAAAAACTTACCTTAATGTATGCTCAGCTCAAAGAATACGAAGGACTTTTTGAATATATCAACAACAGTAATTTGAAAATTGCAGCTTCACCCAAAGACACAATTTTATATGCAATTATCAATGAAAGCAAATATCCTCTTACGCCATTTGACAAAGATGTTTTTATGACAATGTCAAAAGATAAAGTGATATTTTTTAGAAACTCAAAGAATAAAATTGCAGGTTATTATACGGGCCACGACACCTTAAAGATTTTAGATGGAAACATAAAGTTTCCTAAACAAATGTGGTATCCTCGACTTTCAAAAAATCTCAACGAGAAATATTCATATAAGCAACCCAAACAAATAAATGATGGCTTAAATACTTCAAGTATTGAAAAAACTGTGTTAGACAAAAATTTGCTGAATGAAATGACGCAAAAAATTATTGATGGCAAATACCCTAATGTTCACAGTATTTTGATTGTTAAAGATGGCAATTTAGTTTTTGAAGAATATTTTTACGAACACAACAAAAACAAATTGCACGAACTAAGGTCTGCCACCAAAAGTTTTGTTTCGGCATTAACAGGAATTGCCATAGACAAAGGGTTTATCAAAAGTAAAAACGAAAAGGTACTTTCTTATTTTCAAGAATATCCAATCGAAAATAACTCTGAAAACAAGCAAAAAATCACAATCGAAAACCTTTTAACTAATCAAAGTGGACTTGATTGTGATGTAAGTAATCCCCATTCGGTAGGCAACGAAACTACAATGAATAACACAGATGATTGGGTGAAATTTACTTTAAATCTACCTATGAGTGATAGTGCAGGCGGAAAAGGAATGTACTGTTCAGGTAATCCCATTACACTTGGAAGAATTATTGAAAAAACTACGAAACAAACTTTACCTGAATTTGCAAAAAATAACCTTTTCAATCCACTTGGCATTAAAAACTTTGTATGGAATTTCAAACCCGACCAATCAAGTGTCGAAACATTTTGTCAAGTATATTTAACATCAAGAGATATGGCAAAATTTGGATTACTTTATCTAAACAAAGGAAATTGGAATAACCAACAAATCATTTCGAAAGAATGGGTAGCACAATCTTTAAAAAAACATTCCATAGTGCAGGGTGTTAATTATGGTTACCTATGGTGGAACAAATATTTAGAAGCAGACGGAGTTAAATATTATTCATTTGGTGCACAAGGTAATGGTGGACAGAAAATATACATTTGGCAAGAGCAAAATATGGTAACAGTAATAACAGGTGGAAACTATAACTCACAATCGCCCAGTGACGAACTGATTAAGAAATATATTTTACCAGCGTTTAGTAAGAAATAAAACTTGACAAGGAGAATAACGAACCGCTAACATGAGGTTTTCTGCAAGTTGAACAGACGGAAGAAGCTGAACCACACGGGTGGTCTCGTTTTGTTTTTCAATGTGGCTTATGGATTCTTCTCTGCAATATTGTAATCACCAACTTCAGTTACTGGCAGAAGACGGAATGCTATTTCCCAAACTGTTATAAAGCCCCAAACTTGTATAGAATATTCCGAAGAACAATCTTAAATTCTTGATAAAAGGATTGCTAATCCACATTTTCATTCGCTTAGAAATCCTTTTATTTAACTATTCAGCGTAAACTTCAATAGTCCGTATGTTTACTGACATTTGGTTTGGGCTAATTGATTTTTGTAGTCGTTACGTTGGGCAGTTGTTAATCCGGGGCAACTATCTAAATATTTATTAACTGCTGCAATGTACGCTTCACAATTCGTTTTAGTTGGAGCGGTAGAGAATGTTGTAGCCGCTTTAGAAACTAAGTCCGCATTGGCAGCGCAGGCATCCACTGATACAGCCGTTTCATCCTTCTTACAACCATTTGAGAGGAAGATAAATGTAATCAAGAATAAAGCAACTAATTTGGGAAAATAAAGAGTCTTTTTCATAAAGTTTTGTGATTAAAGATTTAAGGTAAATTTCTATCACAAATTTCTTTAAAATACTTCTGCCCATTACTACCGCTTACTCACGAAAACCTGCCGTTTACTAATTAAACCCCTCAAATATTTTTTTGGGAAAATTGTATTATTTATCAAACAAATTGATAAAACGCTACGTTCGATGTATATTTGTGGGATTTTTTTAAGATGACCATAAATCCTTATACATAAACATTAAAATAAATTATCAATGGCTTATCAACAAAACTTTACTCTCGTTGAGGGAACAGAACCTCACCGTATTCGTACAAGAGAAATTTTAAAAGCACATCCCGAAGTAAAAAAACTAATCACTAAAAATCCAATGACGATGGTTTGGATTTTGGCTTGTGTAAGCATCCAGTTAGTCATGGCTTATTTATTAAAAGACCAAGCATGGTATGTGATTTTGGCAGCGGCTTGGTTTATTGGGGCATTTCCAGTTCATACCCTTTTTATTTGTATCCACGAAGCAGCTCATAATTTGATATTCAAAAAGCCATCTTGGAATATTTATGCGGGCATCATTGCCAATTTTCCGTCATTGGCACCAACAGCGATTTCTTTCAAAAACTATCATTTGAAGCACCATGCCTTTCAGGGAGTACACGAATTAGACGCTGATTTACCAGATTACTGGGAAGCAAAGTTGATTAATAATTATTTTATCGGAAAAGCCATTTGGTTGCTTTTCTTTCCAGTTTTTCAAGCAATACGCACTTTACGTTGCTTAGAATTGGCAATTATTGATAAATGGGTGATTATGAATATTGTTGCTCAGATTGCTTTTGATGCCATCATCGTATATTTTTGGGGATGGTCAGCATTGGGTTACATGGGTGCCAGTTTTATGTTCTCGGTTGGTTTACACCCATTGGGAGCGAGATGGATTCAAGAGCATTATTTAGTATTAGATAAAAATCAGGAAACGTACAGTTATTACGGTGGTTTAAACACTATTAACATGAACGTAGGTTATCACAACGAACACCATGATATGCCTTCAGTACCGTGGAATAATTTGCCAAAACTGAAAGCTGCTGCTCCTGAGTTTTATGATAATTTAAAATACCATACTTCATTTGTTAAATTGTTATTCACGTTTCTATTTAGTCAAGAAGTAGGGCTTTATTCAAGAATCGTGAGAAAAGAAAGAGGACGTGTTGGTTTAGATGATGTTTCTATCCCAGATGTACAAATTGTTCAGAAAGAACTTGTTTAAGATAATTTCACAAAAAAGCCATTTCAAAATCTTGAAATGGCTTTTTTATTTTAATCTAAGGTAACTTCCAAAGAATTTCATGATTGGTGATTTCAATAAACTTTAATCCCAATGCCTCAAAAGTTGTACGCATATCTAACATTTCCTTCAACGTTGCCATCTGTAAAGCATCATCTTTCGTTTTCCAGAAACTTACATTAGTCATCACGCATTTTTCAGTATCCATACCCACGTAATATCCCAAATTTCCACGTAACTTTTGTATCGCTGGAATCAATGATTCTTTGAATTCATTATTTAGCATTAATGCAACCCGTTCCGTCTGTTCGGGTTGAAAATAACCCAATGAAATACGAGTGATGTGATTCGTTGATATTTCCATTGATGAGGTCTGCTATGCCATTTCAAAATCTTGTTGTGGCACTTTTAACGTTTCGTTTTGCTTAACTTCAAAGGCTTCTTCATAAATGTAAACCGTTGCATCTCCGCCCGAAAGGTTTTCAATCGATACTTCATCGGCAGTGGTTTTAATATTTAGTAAATTGCCTCTAAATCTAACTTTAAACGAAAACGAAGACCAGTTTTCGGGTACAAAAGGCGAAAAGTAAACTTTATTTTCTTTCACTCTCATACCTCCAAATCCTTTCACGATTGACATCCAAGTTCCTGCCATTGAAGTGATGTGGCAACCATCTTCAGTATCGTTATTGTAGTCGTCCAAATCTAAGCGGGCAGCACGATTATAAAACTCATAAGAACGGGCTTTATCACCCAATTTTGCCGCAATAATCGAATGAACACATGGACTCAGAGATGATTCATGAACGGTCATTGGTTCGTAAAAGTCATAATTTCTCTTGACCGTTTCAATATCAAAATCATTCTCAAAGAAATACATTCCCTGTAAAACATCTGCTTGTTTGATGAAGCAAGAACGTAAGATTCTATCCCAAGACCATTTTTGATTGATTGGACGTTCAGAAGAAGGCAAATCTTTAACTTTTATCAGTTCCTTGTCCAGAAATCCATCCTGTTGAAGATAAATGCCGTGTTCTTTGCTCTCGGGAAGGTACATATTTTCGATGATGTGATTGAACTTCCCAAATTCAGCGTCAATATTTAATTGAGTTTTAGCTGCCAACTCTCCGTAACGCTCTGCATTGGATGATTTAATGTATTCAGTCACTTCAATAACGTATTTCAAGCACCAAACTGCAAAATAGTTGGTGTACCAGTTGTTATTTACGTTATTCTCGTATTCGTTAGGACCCGTCACACCCAGCATTACGTATTGATTTTTGGCATTTGACCAGTTTACTCGTTGAGCCCAAAATCTGGCAATACCTAACAATACTTCAAAACCATATTCAGCTAAATAATTTTTGTCACCAGTATAATTTACATAATCATAAATGGCATACGCAATAGCACCATTTCGGTGAATTTCCTCAAAAGTGATTTCCCATTCGTTATGGCACTCCTCACCGTTCATGGTTACCATTGGATACAAGGCTGCTCCGTCTTTAAAGCCTAATTTTTGAGCATTTTCAATAGCTTTATCTAACTGTTTCCAACGATAAACCAGTAAATTACGGGCAACTTGTTGGTCGGCAGTAGCTAAATAAAAAGGAATACAATAGGCTTCTGTGTCCCAATAAGTTGAGCCACCATATTTTTCACCCGTAAAACCTTTTGGACCGATATTCAAACGAGCATCTTCGCCAGTGTAGGTTTGATTCATTTGAAAAATATTGAAACGAATTCCTTGTTGTGCCGCTACGTCCCCAGTGATTTCAATATCATTCATTTCCCACTTGGCAGCCCATTTTTCCGCTTGTTCAGCCAGCATTTTATCAAAGCCCTTGTTGGCAATACGTTTTAAATAGGCTTTGGCGTTGGGTAATAATGCTTCGATGGGGTGATTCTCGGAAGATAAATTACAAGCATATTTAACCAATACCGTTTCTTCGTTGGCAGTTACATTCAAAGTAACTTGGCTTGCTACGTATTTCTCAGCTTTGATTGGAAGACTCTGAAAATCAACGGGAATTCCGTTTTGACGAATCTCAAATCGTTGTCCAGTAACTACATGAAAACCAGTTTTCTTAGTTTTAAGCTCAACGTAACCCTCAGCAAATGCCGTTTCTTTTTGAACCTCATCCCAAAACTTTTCGTCGTAGTTAGCGTCTTTATTTTTTATGTCCCCATCAACGAACGGAGTCAGTACGATTTTTCCATCAAAATTTAAGGGTGTTATCGCATAACGGATAGCTCCAGATTCATCATCTACAATGGAGTTAAGCCTTTTGGCATTGACTTTCAGTTGTTTCCCAGAAGGTAGTGTTGCCGTAAAAGAACGTTCTAAGTAGCCGTCTTTCATGTTAAGGACACGTCGGAAATCGGTTACTTCACACGTATGCAAATCTAACACCTCATCCTCTATTTCTACTTTGATACCAATCCAATTGGCAGCGTTTAAAACTTTTGCAAAATACTCTGGATAGCCATTTTTCCACCAGCCTACACGAGTTTTATCAGGATAATAAACACCCGCTACGTAGTTGCCTTGTAAGGTTTTCCCCGTAAAGGTCTCCTCGAAATTTCCTCGCTGCCCCATCCGTCCGTTCCCAAGTGAGCAAACAGATTCCGTAATTTCGTTGAATTCACGATGGAAACCCTCTTCAATGATGTTCCATTCATCGTGTTTTAAGTAGTTTTTCATTGTTTTATGTAAATGGTTAATGGCAAAATAATGAATAATTCTTGGTTTTATAATACCTAAAAAGGTGATTGGTACAATATTTATTAGAATAGTTCAATTAGTTACTCGTAACTTCTTATTTCATGCGAAATTAATGGTATTTTAAAGATTTTTGGTTGCTGTGCTAAGGTGTTTTTAAGAGTTCGTGAAACAAAAAACGTCGAGATGATTCTCGACGTTCATGTTATTTTTAAAATTAAGGTAATCTATCTACGGACATTTCTTTGAACGATGTAATAACAATGTCAGCTTCGGTGAGTATTTCAGGAGAGCCTACACCTACAACTGTCATGCCAGCGGCTTTTCCTGCTTGCACACCCGCCACCGCATCCTCAAATACCACACACTCAGCGGGTTGGGTATTAGTGGCTTCTGCACCTAACAAAAAAACTTGAGGATTAGGTTTTCCTTTGGTAATGTTATTCCCGTCAATGATGGCATCGAAATAATGTAACATCTGTATTTTCTCAAGAATCAACTTGGAGTTTTTACTGGCTGAACCCAGAGCAATTTTAATGTTTTGTTCTTGAAGACTTTTCAGAAACTCGGGTACGCCCTCTAAAACTTCGTTTGGGGTCATTTGCATGACTAAATCAAGATACCATGAATTTTTTCGAGTTGCCCAGTCCAATTTTTCGGTTTCTGTGAGTGTAATATTTCCCCAATTTAAGATTAATTCAAGGGATTCCATTCTCGAAATCCCTTTTAATTGTTCGTTTTGGTGTTCGGTAAAATCAAATCCCAATTCGTTAGCTAAACGTCTCCACGCTTGAAAATGATAAATTGCGGTATCAACGATTACCCCGTCAAGGTCAAATAAACAGGCTTTTGTTTGTGTCATTATAGTTATTTTTTTAATTCGAGTAAGGTAACAGACATGGCTGGAACGTTCAATTCTTTTAAGTCTGTCAATTCGGTATCATTCAAAATATTGATGGCTTTGGTATAACCTTCGAGATTTTCAGTGAAGTGCTTGGTATTGAGTTTCTTGTCGCTTTTATTTTGACTCAAAATTACCATGACAGAACTGTTATTGGTATGTCTGAAATATACATACACACCGTCATTGGGCAGATATTGAGTCAGTTTCCCTTGCGTGATAGCTTCACTGTTTTTACGATAGTTAGCTACTTTCTTGACAAAGTTAAAGGCTTCGTTTTCCTTTTCGGTTCTACCTGTAGCGATAAATTTATTGACTTTATCATCAGCCCAACCACCTTCAAAGTCTTTTCTTACCTCAGCATCGGACGGATTTTTAAAGTTTTTGGTCAGATTTTCAGTACCGTAATACATTTGCGGTATGCCTCGGGTAGTCAATAAAAAGGCAATCCCTAATTTATATTTATTAAAATCCTCCCCGATAACTGAATAAAATCTATCCATATCATGATTATCCACAAAGGTCATATTCAAATTTGAGTCTTCGTAGAGGGCATCCATAGCTAAGGTTGAATATAATCTATTGAACCCTGAGGACCACCCAAAATCTTGCTTCAAAGCATCATTAATGGCATTGCAAAGGACAAAATCATTGGGAGAAGGCAGGTTACTCTTGAATGGTACATTTAAGTTGTTTTTGGTATAATACGCTTGTGAATAAATGCTTGATACAGCGTTTTCACCTGTAATGAACATTTTTCCATACTCACTGGCTAAGGCTTCATTACAGCGATTCATAAATGGTAAATCATTGTACTGGTAGGTGTCAATTCTCCAGCCGTCAATACCAAAGTTTTCTACCGTCCAGAGAGCGTGCTGTATTAAGAAATTAGCCACATACGGATTTTTTTGATTCAAATCGGGTAAAAAAGGGACAAACCATCCATTTTGCATTACTTTAAAATCTGCCTTTGACCCGTGGATTATATCTATTACGGGTTCATCTCGGTAAGAAGTGTTTGTGTAGGTATCCCACTGATTCAACCAATCCTTCATTGGTAAATCTTTTAAAGTCCAGTGATTAATCCCTACGTGATTATAGACAGCATCTTGAATAATTTTTAATCCTTTGGCGTGAGCTGCATCAACCATTTTCTTATATGCCTCATTTCCACCCAAGCGTCTATCAACATTATAGTGGTCTGTAAAACCGTAACCATGATACGCCGAACGCATGGCATCGCCTTCTTTTGTTTGTGGCTGATTATTTTCAACCACAGGATTGAGCCAAAGCGTTGTTACTCCCAATTCTGTGAAATAATCTAAGTGGTTTTGAATACCCAAAAGGTCTCCACCGTGACGAAGAAAAGGATTTTTTCGGTCAGACTCAGGGTCTGCCATATCTGCATACTTATCATTGTTGGGGTCTCCGTTTGAAAATCGATCGGGCAGAATCAAATAGATAAAGTCTTTGGCATCAATGGTTTGTGGCTTTTTATCCCTGACGTTTAATTGATAAGGTTGGGTGATTTTAATGATTTGGTCAATCACTTTTTTCTTTCCTTTTGGTATTTTTACCATTTTAGAAAGTTCAATATCAAACTGTCCCGCCTTCGTATCGGGGCTTACATTGAGGTCAAGAAATAGATAATTGGGATTTTCAACTTTATTAACTTTCTCAAGCGTAACACCAGGGTAGCTAATTTTTACATCACAATCATTAATGTTTTTTCCATACACTAACAGTTGTAATTTGGGGTTTTTCATGCCAACGTACCAATTCGTTGGGTTTACCCGCTCAACGGATGGCAACTGCCCCCAGTTAGTGAAAGAAACGATAAAGAAATAGCAGAATAGCCATTTGGATAGATTGTTTTTCATGTTTATAATTGTTGGTTAATGGGTACTGGAAGGAATTATGAGTAACACAAATTCACGAAATAGTTTTAAATTTGAGTTCAATCAACAAAAACTTCAGTTATTCAAAACTCAAAATAAAGCAATCCTTGTATTTTATCATAGAAAAATGATGCTTACTTTTGAAGATTGAAATATGATGAATAGGCTAAGTAAGCTCTTAACTCAAAAAATCGCTAATGCTGCAACATTCAACGCTAAAAACAACACTCCTTTTTTTAAGTCTTTTGCCTTCGATATCCTATTCGCAGACCAAGAAGCATGAGGCTTCATTACCAAACCAACCTAAAAAGGAGCAATCAACCGTTTCAAAAAGTACTTCTAAGGCAAAATCAAGCATTGATACAACTAAAAAAAATAATACAAAGTTACCTATGGCTAAAACCACGACTAAAAACTCCAATGAAATAGGTGAAAAATCCTCAGCTCAACCCGCAAAAAATAGCAGTGCCAAAACCCTCAAAACGGATAAATTAGTAGTATATCAAATGATGTTTCATTTGTGGGGGAATAAAAATACTACCAACAAAATGAATGGCTCGGCAGCGGAAAATGGCGTTACTAAATTTAAGGACATTAATGATTTAGCCCTCAAAAAGCTAAAGGATTTCGGTTATTCACATTTATACATGACGGGCTTAATTGAACACGCCACAATGGAAGATTTAACCGATTTGGGTATTCCTAAAGACCATCCAGATGTTGTGAAAGGTCGTTGTGGTTCGCCATTTGCCATCAAAGATTACTACGATGTGAATCCTTTTTTTGCTACTGACCCCAAGAAACGAATGCAAGAATTTGAAGCGATGGTTGGTAGAGTGCATAAAAATGGATTAAAAGTGGTGATGGATTGCGTTCCGAATCATTTGGCAAGAGTTTATCATTCTGATATGAAACCCGCTAATATCAAGGATTTTGGAGAAGATGACGATGTAACAAGAAGTTTTGCCCCGTACAATAATTTTTATTATCTACCCAATACCCAATTTCAAATTCCAGATGGCGTAAATTCTCCCGTAAAAGCGGATGCTCCTTACGTTGAAAAACCTGCAAAAGTGTCAGGAAATGATGTTTTCTCACCTAAGCCCTCAATCGATGATTGGTTTGAAACTGTAAAACTAAATTATGGGGTAGATATTCAGCATGGGCGTAAAACGTATTTTCAGCCAATTCCTGCCACATGGATAAAAATGATTGGGGTACTAAAATATTGGGCTTCCAAAGGCGTGGACGGTTTTAGGTGTGATATGGCAGAAATGGTTCCCGTTGAGTTTTGGAAATTTGCCACTACCGAAGTAAAAAAAGACTATCCCAATACTATTTTCATAGCGGAGATTTATAATCCTAAAGAATATCACAACTACATCAATACGGGTGGCTTTGACTATTTGTACGATAAAGTAGGACTCTATGATGCTTTGCGACGTTTAGTAGAACAAAAACCAGAATCAACGGTTGAGGACATCACAAGAGTTTGGCAGAATGAATCGGGAGATATTTCCAGAAATATGCTTCGGTTCTTAGAAAATCACGATGAACAACGCATTAATACCCCTTCATTCGCTAAAGGAGACCCTTTTGCCGTTATTCCAGCCATGATAGTGACGGCTACTTTGCATACAGGACCACTCATGATTTATTTTGGGCAAGAAGTAGGAGAAAGTGCAGATGACCGAGAAGGTTTTAACCAAGC
>JALONS010000426.1 GCA_025454855.1 Arcicella sp. | reverse complement strand
CCGTTCACCTTTAACCGTGAACCGTTTACCAAAATAATATGAATATCGCCATTATTGCCACGTCACCCAGACAAAATAGTAACTCTTTACGTTTCTCGAAATATCTTCAAAAAGTATTGCAAGCCTCCAATTATCAAGATGTTACCGTAGTTGATTTTTATCATTTTGATATTCCTTCGGTGGGGCGTGGAATTGTTAATAAAAATGAATTAACGCCTTTCCAAAACGAACTAATAACAGCGTGGGGAAATGCTGATTTAGTTTTTTTTGTAACCCCTGAATACAATTTTACCGTTAATGGTGATTTATTGAATGCACTTCATCAGTTAGGAGGGAAGGATTTTGCTCATCTTTTTCATAATAAAGTATTCGCTTTAGCGGGTGTATCAAGCGGTAGGGGTGGTAAAATCCCTTGTATCGAACTCACTACTGTCATTAACAAAATCATTAATTTTAGTAATCAATATTCAGTAGTTTCTCCACGTATATACGAGTCGCACGAGACCCATAAAAATTTAGATGAAAATGCCGATTCAGTAGGGAATACCATCTATGAAACCACCGTAAAAGCGTTCATTGATTATTCATTGGAAGTGACCAAACGTTGGGTTGGGTAAATATTTGACGTATTTTGAACAAAATACGTCAAATCATAATTTTGACAATCGCTCGCCCGCCTTTTCCAGCGTTTCATCATCCTTGGCAAAACAAAAACGAAGAATTTTATAATCATTCTTTTGGTGGTAGAAAACGGATACAGGAATGCTTGCCACGCCTATTTCATGGGTTAATCTGATAGCCAAATCATAGTCGTTTTCTTCTGTAATTTGTTGATAATTAACACATTGGAAGAAACTTCCGTGTGCATGCGTATAGCTGAAGCGGGAGTCTTTGATACACGCTAAAAATTTATCTCTTTTTGCTTGATAAAACGCAGGAATGGATAAATAGTGGTCTGGTTCTTTCAGAAAATCAGCCAAAGCATACTGCACGGGGGTCATGGTACTAAAGGTTAGCCACTGATGTACTTTGCGTAATTCATCGCTAAGTTCCTTGGGAGCAAGACAATAACCTACTTTCCAGCCAGTGATATGAAAAGTTTTGCCGAATGAGCCACAAATAAAACTGCGTTCCCGTAAAGTCTCATTTCTCAACAATGACCAATGCTGTCTGCCATCAAAAATGATATGTTCATACACCTCATCGCCAATCAATAAAATATTGGTATCTCTCACAATATCAGCCAATTGATTCAAGTCATTTTCTGTTAAAACCGTTCCCGTCGGGTTATGGGGCGTGTTCAGAATAATCAATTTAGTTCGTTCTGTAATTTTTGATTTAACCACTTGCCAGTCGATTCGATACTCGTTTTCTGGTGTGAGCGTCACATAGACAGGCGTACCACCATTGAGGACAATAGCAGGAGCATAAGAATCATAATTAGGTTCGAGCAAAATGACTTCATCACCCTGATGCACCACCGCCGAGATAGCAGCGTACAATGCCTCTGTTGCTCCCGTTGTGACGGTTACTTCTCGCTCAGGATGATAATTCACCCCGTATAAATCACTGACTTTTTGAGCAATTATTTCTCGTAATGGCTGAATACCCGTCATTGGAGCGTACTGATTCATCCCTTTTTTTAAATAATGATGTACCAAATCAGTCAGTTTGGGCGAACAATCAAAGTTGGGGAATCCTTGAGAAAGATTAAGTGCGTTACAATCAGCCGCTAATTTTGACATTACGGTAAAAATGGTAGTGCCAGTATTGGGCTGTTTCGAGGTGATGGTCATCTTACAAATATAAGGCTTCTACGCTCAGAAAATTACCCTTTTGGGCGTTTTGTAGAGCTTGCCGTTCATCAATAATTACTTCTATTGGGTGAATAAATCATTTTTCTTTGGTAAAAAATGGAGCATCTCTCTATGGGTATCAAAAACCTGCTAAAATTATTCAAAACATGACCAATGTGGTCGCCAAAGTTAAATGTGAATAGTCTCCAAACGGTCGATTTGCAAAAATTGGGGACTACTTAAAAATTCATCAGGGCTGCTATCGTTACTTATTAAAGTCAATCTAATGTATTTCTGAGCTTTAAAGATGGTTTTTAAGTCAAGTATTCTCATCTTGGGTGCATTAAACTATATTTTATATTTTTCTAATAGTATTCTACTAATAAGGTTCATGGTAAAGGCAATATTTATGGCATTGGTTAGTTGATTTAAAATTCTTGAAATTAGAAAGTCCAAAAAACTATTTAGCATCTTTAAACTCAAATTCGATTCGGTAGCCGCTGCTGTGAAACCTTAGTGAGTAATACTTAACGATTTGTTGGTCCGTTAAAGCTAAATCATTAGAAAAAAGAATGGTTCTTGACTCCTTCTTGTTGGTTTGATTCTTGTGAACTAAGATGACAATGTTTAACAATACTCCTGATATTTTTGATGTATAGGCTTTAAATTGATAGACTGCTGTTTTGATACTTGCCTCTTTATCGAAGATATTGGGAGTCAATCTTCTCTACATTTACTTTATCGCCCAATATTCTGGGGCTTCCTTTGGGCTTTTGTATTCCTCTATATTAAAAAATAAGGTGTGCATTTTTCTTGAATTTAGAAATAATATTTAGCTTGTTTTTGATGGTTAAATTTATATAATCTTCGTGCCCGTAGAAGCGTCAAGGACAATATGGAAATATGATAAATTAGGTAAATAAATAGCAAATAAACTTAGTACCAATTTTAATAAAGCATCTAAAATAGTGAAAGAAATGCCTGCTGGCAGTATTTTAAGCTTATTCTTAGAACCTTTTAGTCTTCCCACTGGCTTTGCAACCGAATATTTATCTTTACCTCTTTTTAAAACTTTTGAGGCTATTTTACTCTCCCGAGAGTTTTCAGTTTTTACCATTTGTTGGCAACCAGTCATCGAAGATTTTTCCGTAACCGTGTCCACAAGTGATAAATTTAGAAAACTTACCAAATTGACAACTCTTTTATTGGTGGAAGAATAGAAAAGCCCTATGCCGTGCGTAGCTTTTCCAGCCTTGGCTTCCACCATCTCATTGGTGGCAATCAAATAATGATGAGAAAGCTTACAGACAAAATGAACAAAAATTAACAAACGAATTAATGTACAATCCAGATCTTTTAAAGCATAAAAGCGTTGAACTGCTTGGTAACTAATATCATTCATCCGTGAAATGGATAATATCATAACTCTGGATGATAAGCTCAAAATAATATGAACAATGATAACAAAATTTCGTAAATTCGTTCAAGAAAGGTGGTTGCCGATAACGGTTAATAGCTCTTCTATATTTTGCACTTTTACAAGGTTGTTTGGTTCGTCAAACCTGTAACGCCACCTTGTAGAGGTATTTTTGTTCTTTTATACGTCTAATGGCGAACATATTGTAGACAAAGAAGCTACTTAAACTTTCTTTTTTATTGATTTTATGTAAGAAAATGACTGAGAATGCCATAAAATGCAGAGTTATTCAATTGCTGACTGAGAATTCAAATCTCACAATCAGTGCTTTAAAAGCATTAATCCAAGCATTTTCGTGTTCAATTACAGTTCTATTTTCATATAATAATTTGTCGAAAATTGATGTTCCAATAAGGCCTATTTCAGATTCTTTATTTCATGAATTATGAGCATTCGATTTAACATTTGGAATAGTATTTTCTTTGTCACAAGCCTCTCGAAATGAACCTGAATCAAATCACTGGCGAACTGTCCTAAGTCTGCGTTTAAAAATAATCCATCAAAACTGATACCTGCCTCTTTTAACATGGTACAAATTTCATCAAATAGCAATTGCATTAGGACTTACAGAAAAATGGTTTGAACTTAATAAACTTGTATATTAGCTACCATAACGAGTTATTTTATGAATTATCAAACCTTTCGAGACCTCTATTGTCATTATTTGCAGAAAAGTTTTCAAAACTTTACTTGTACGAATTTATGTAATAGTATTGAAAGCGTTAGTCATGATAAATTAACTCGATATTTGGGTACTTATCCTGTTGATGAAAAGAGTTTATTTAAGAGACTCTATCCAGAGGCGGGTTCTTTACCCTCTCATGGATATCTAATATTTGACGATACTGTGTGAAGTATGACTTGTTTCCTCCAATTAATAACTTTTCTCAATTTTTTCGGTTAAAGATTATATTCTTCTATCAAATATTTTATACATTTGAATATCTGAAGAAAATGTTATAATATTTTGGGTAAGCAAATTTTTGCTTTTACATTTTTGAAAGGTCATAACAAACTGATTATCAAATAAATATCCAGCCATTTGTCCAAATAATAGTGGCAATTGTCTTCCACTTGATTTCTAAAGCATAAATTATAATTCCTAACTATTGGGTTATAACTTAATAACTACTCCTGTTACAAACACGCCGATTTATGGTTAGTGGAAAATACCTTAGCATATAGTTCCATCGCTACTTCAAATTCTGAACGTATAAGTACTAAAGTTAAGTCATGCTTATCAAAAGCTATTTAAAGTATTTTGCTTTTGTGCGAGCTTGTAAAGATTGAAAATCTAATTAGATTCATCTCCTAAACTATAATATCATGAAGAAAATTTACTATTCATTAAACATTATTAGGATAATTTGATTATCAAATTTTTGGGACAAACCAACACGATATTTTGTATAAATATTGTGATAAAATATACAGACATCAGTGG
>JALONS010000131.1 GCA_025454855.1 Arcicella sp. | reverse complement strand
CCTTCATTTACTAATTTTAAGGCGGCTATATTCCCTTTCATATCCAAGATATTAGCAGGAGTATCATAAATATTATTCACGATTTGATTATCCTGAAGAATAATCTCCCAAGTCATATCCCATAAAATAGTTGCCCAAATAGAGCCAATCCCGTGTGGCTCCGAAAAGGAAGTATTCCCTACTTTAGCGTAAGTAACGGCACCGTTTACATTAGTCATGTCATAAGAATAACGATATGGTCTGATTCCTGCTCCCGTTACGCTTTCACCCAAAGCATACGTTCCAATTCCCTTGGGAATATTTGCACTGGCAATGGTTGGTGTGAGGGCAGACCAGTTGGTAGTAAACATCAATGAGGCGTAATCACTCCATCCTTCGCCACCTTGTTCTACATTATCTAAACAATCTGAGTTGGCTGGTCCTCCCGTAAGGCGGATAGACCATCCGTGTCCGTATTCGTGAGCGATGATACCATTGTCAAAATCGCCGTCGGGCTGATAGAGTGGTGTACCAGCATTACTCCACAAATACATCTGCATTCGTCCACTTGTACCATCAATAGGTGTATAAAAGTTGGCGTTGTCTATTCCTCCACCATCTTGGGCATCTGCTATGACATAATCGTTTCCTAATCCTCCTTTACCCATATTAGATTTTTGAAAGTTCCCGCTCGGTTCATCAAATCCGTACCGCCACAAAACATCATGCAGTACATTGTTCCAGTAAAATAAATTGGTAATAGCAGCATCTCTGTTACCTACTGCCGTAGCCGTTCCTTTGGTGTAAGGAAAAGAAAACTCAAGTGTGGGCGAATTGGGACTTTGTCCAGGAAGGTCATCATTATTTATATCCTCTTGGGCATACACATTATTACCACGAGTAGTTGTATAATCGGTTGTTCCGTCATTATGCCAACCATTTGTTGTTCCTGTACCCATGCCCGTTGGTAAAAACCGATTATAAGGATTTACAGAAATGGTTCTTGCTCCGTGATTGGGACTTTCGAGTGGATAATCAAATACTTCGTAAGAATTAGCCGCTAAGGGTTTTACATTATTATCAGCAAAAACATCAGCGTTACAAACATGAGGTGTTTTGGTGTGGGCGGGTGTTCCAAATTGACAATGAATAACATCGTCGGTTTGTTTTCTTATTTCTCCTGACACAGCATCTACGTGAATATTCCACGCATTTTTCTGGTTTTTAGCTAAAAAGCGAACGTTCCAAGTGAGAGCAACCCTCTTTTTAAGTTTACCCTCTACCATTTCCTCATAAGGCAACCAGTATAGTTTTACATTGATATTTTCATTTGATAAGTTATTATCAGCAAACGATACCTTACTCGTAACACCATTCACTGTCGTTAATGCCGTTAATTGTCTGGGTTTTCCCACTGTCAAATTCACCTTGGTTGCTGCTTGCTGCAAGGCTTGTATTGGGCTTACTGCTAATGATTTGAGATTGACATTACTCGCTAAATTTTGGAGTTGCGGTAAAAAGCTACTCGCAACGTGCTGTACCTGATTATTTTTGAGCGTCAAATTTAGCACCCCATTATGGAGTTCAATTCCTTCAAATGCCTGATTGAAGTAAACATGATATAAACCAGTAGTAGGCGACAAATATTCACTCGAAACAATCATCTGATTAATATCTGAATCGGATAATTGATATTTAGCCGCATTATCCGACAGGTATTTTTTAGCAATATCCACTTGTCCTTTTGAGATATTCGGAAAGAAGAAGGAAAAGACACTGAAAATTAGAAGTACTGCTTTGGAATTAAGCATAGAAGAAGGGAAAGGCAAAGTCATAATTAAAGAGATTAGTGCGTTTAGTAACATAACAAAATTAGAGTAAAGTTTGATAAATTAAAACACTGTAAATCAGAAAATTAGAAATCAATAATTTTATTACTCAACGTAAAATAAAAGAGGTCAGCAATTGCTGACCTCTTGATAATTAATAGAAAATAGATTTATAAGTAACGGATTTGCTTTCCACAAATCGCTCATTGTGTTAGAAAAATGCTTTGAGTAACGTTCTACCACTCAAATAAATAATCAATAAACCGACGATGATGGTCATTGATTTTCTCGGAATTTTATTAACGAAGAATGCAGCAAACGGAGCCGCCATCACTCCACCAATAATTAAACCTGCAATAACTTGCCATCCGTTGATTCCCTCGAAAAGTAAGAAAGTAATACCACTGGCGAACGAAACTGCAAACTCAGCCGCATTTACCGAACCAATGGTATAACGAGGGTCACGTCCACGTCCGATAAGCGTTGAAGTAACAATGGGTCCCCAGCCACCACCACCAACGGCATCCATGAAACCACCAAAGATGGCTAAAATACCCAAATTCTTGGTTTTTTTCTTAACGTTATTGTTTCGTAAACCTTTGATAATAATCATGATAGCCAAAAATATCATGTAAACCGCAATGAAAGGTTTGATAGCTTTGCCATCAATGACATCAGATAAAAGGTAAGCTCCAATGATTGAACCGATAACTCCCGGAATTAATAAATACGTTACCAAACGTTTATTAATGTTTTTGAATTTGTAATGCGATAACGCCGATGCTCCCGTAGTAAACATTTCGGCTACGTGTACACCCGTGCTACTGATAGCGGGTGGCACACCCACTGAAAGTAAAAAGGAGGTAGAAGTAGCCCCGTAACCCATGCCTAATGTACCATCTACTAATTGGGCAAATACCCCAATTAATAGGTAAATGAAAAAATCTTGGTTGATGCCCGCTATTAATTTCTCAACTGAAAAAAGGGCATGGTAATTGTAAATTAGAATGGCAGCGAGACCAATTAGTAAAGTAATAGGAATACCAAACCAAAGCCACTTTGAAGAGAAAGTAGGGCTTTTGATGGCACTTATTGTTCGGGATGGTGATGGAGTTTCTACATTCATTTTTTTAACGTATAAGGTCTTAATTTGGTCTGGAGGTTAAATTTTGCTACAAATATACTAATTCTGTTTAGTCTATCAAATAAATAGAGTAAATTTTTATTAATTTTTAAAAATGGTTTTGTTATAATTTATCCTTCAGATAGGTGGAAACGTAAGTGTTATACTACTTTTAATTCATTGATTTCTTCCAAAATATATAAGTTTTGGAAGGGAGTAAGTAGGGATTATTGAGGATATGGTATTCACTAAAAGGGATGAGGGTGTTAATTGTTGAAAGTCAGATGATAATCTCAAAATATCATAAACTAATGGTAAACGAATACTTACACTGTAATACTGATACTAAGCAAAAAGCGATTTGCGAAAAAGAAATTATCCATGTGTTTGAAAGTAAACAACTTATATCTCCTCTTTCGCAAACCTAAATCGGTGGGTGTAACCTATTCTACTGTTTTCTTAAATTTATCCATGTAAAACTTTCTTGTTAGTCCGATGATTGTTCCACCAATGACTCCGGGGGCAATCCATACTACCAAACTCGGAATTTGTGGCGGATTATTAACAACTAAAAAGGCGGTTACAGTAGCGATATATGACCCGCCCATGCGTGAAATATGATTCTGAAACCAGTAACGAGTTTGTAAGGGAACATTGTTATCAATCTGCTTTCTGCCCATAAATATCCGCAAATCTTCAAAAGATAATACAAACATGAACAGCCCAAAAATAGTGAAAAGAATGGTATAAAAAGTTGCGGTATTTTTATAAGCGATGTAACTGAAATATAGCATTATGAATGAGCAAATTATCATCAGAATACAACCAAACCAATCAATAAATTCGGGTTTTGGATTTTCTTTTCTACGAATAAGGCGTACCCCCGTGAAGGTATTATAAAAACTAAAAACGGCAATTCCAGATAAGAAAATTAAGTTCAGTTTCATCTGAAAGCGTATTAGTGCCGTGATAGCAACGATGAACATTGCCCAATAATATACCCTCCCCCAAAGGATGTGAACCTTTCCGCCCTTTTTAGAAAACGATGGGACAAGTCCTGTAACTAAGGCAGTGAATCCTGCCAAAATATGAAGATATAAAGCGAATTTCAAGAATGTGTGCATTTTAGTAGGGATTTGGATTTAGGAATTAGGTAATAATAATATAAGGATTAACTTACTGATTATTGCCAGACCCTAATGCTTGATTTAAAACTGTATTCTGTAATTAAAATTGGGAAAGAAACCTAATTGGTAAGTAGTAGTTAGTTCGTTGGTTGCGGGTTTATACGTTTGTTCAAAAATATTTCGGGTATTTGATACATTCTGTAAATCCAAAAACCATTCTTGCATGATATTTTTACCATTTCTACGGAGTGTAATTTTAAAATCAGCCCTAAAATAATCTTTGTAGCTGCTTTCATACGAGCGGTCTGTAAAAAGTACCACCTTTTGGGCTTTTTTAGAAGCCTCATAATCAATCGGAGTGAAGCGTTTTCCACCTGCGGTAGTAATTTTTGTATCGAACGATATGACTGTTTTTTTACCTACGTGAAATTCCTTTCCAGCTAATAAATTGACGGTGTAATTTCCGTTGAAAGCGGTGTTATGTTCCAAACCGTTACTTCCTTTATACTTGCTATCAAAAACCGAGACTGTTGCCAAATAATAGTAGCCATCACTGAAAGTACGTTCTACGGTTAGCTCTGCCCCATAATTTCTGCCTGTTCCTGTGTTTTGTAGGTCAGTTTTATCGTTCGTCCCAAAGTCTGCCCCAATGTTTAATACGGAATAATTGGATAATTTTTTATCCACAGGAATATTACTCAAACTTTGGTAATACGTCTCTAATTTCAGGCGAGTTTTTGCTCCGAGATTTCTTTCGTAGCCCAATACGATTTGGTCGCTGCGAGTCATATCTAAATTACGATTGGTTTCTGAATATGAACCATTTTCAGCCTTGTTGTTGAAGTATAATTGCAAAACCTGTAATTGACTATTTCTACCAATGCCAAAGCTAATGCTCTGATTATTGGGCAAATTGTAGCGTAGTCCTGCCCGTGGTTCAATCGCAAACGTATTATTCAAAAGTAATTGTTGGTAGTAAATGCCTGCATTAATCGTGAGTTTATCCGAAGGGCGAGTTTGCCAATTTCCGTAGCCTTGAACAAAGCCAGTATTACCTTTGAAGTTGCGTAAGGTGATAAATTTACTGCCTTCGGTACGGGTGCTATCGATGTAATTGAGACGAAAATGATTGTAGGTAAAACCCGCTACAAAACTATTTTTGGCGTTCAGTTTTTGGTTCAGAACATAACTAAATGCTACACGATTTTGAAAAGAATTATTCCGATAATCTGGACGAGTTGTCACTTTTCCGTTGCTATCTTTCAAAACCTCATCGTTAATCACATCTTCTGACGAACCCGACCACGAAATCGTGGCTTTTCCAGAAATTTTTGGGGTAAAAAAATAGGTGTTTGATAATCCTACTAAGCCCATAGAGGTTTGATAATCAATATTTTGACCATCGCCGCTGTAAAAATTCTCTTTTTGTTCATCACTAAATTTAATTTTACTTTTTCCACCCAAACCAAAGAGTGAAAATGTACCGAGATGTTCAGTTGGAAGATTGATTTTCAGAGATAAATCCTGATAAGCTGGCACGGCAGCACCCGTCCCGAAATTAAGCCCTATTTTTTTGATTAAATCCAAAACGGAATACCGATAGTTGATAAGATAAGAGGCTTTTGAGTTTTTGGAGAAAGGTCCTTCTGCACCAAATTCTACACCATTAAATCCCATTTGACCCATAAATTCATGTTTTTCATGGTTGCCATTTCTCATTTGCAAATCAAAAACTCCTGCCGTAGCATTGCCGTACATTGCTGGAAATGCCCCTGTCAAAAAAGCTGATTTTCCCAAAAGGTTATTGTTCAGCATACTTACAGGTCCACCAGTAGAGCCCAACGAGCCAAAATGGTTTGGATTGGGAATATCCACGCCCTCCAATCGCCACAAAACCCCCGAAGGCGTATTTCCTCTGATAATAATATCATTGCGTGAATCATTACTACTTGTCACGCCCGCAAAACCCGCTACCATACGTGCGGGGTCATTGCGTGAGCCAGCAAAACGGCGAGTGTCTTCAATATCAAAACTTTTCCCACTGACGGTTACTAAACCTCGGTCTATATTACTTCTTTGAACCACAGCAGTTACGGTAACTTCTTGAATATTCGTTATTTGCTCATCCATTTCAAGGTTGAGAATTACCTCTTTTCCAGAAGTTACCAACACATTCGGGATAATTTGTTCTTTGTAGCCTATGTAGCTGATTTTCAAGATGTTTCTACCCAAACTCACGTTAGGGATTTTGAAAAAACCTTCGGTATCTGTTGTACTTGCTTGGATTGGTTTTGTATCAAGCACAATGATATTAACCCCAACAAGCGGAGATTTAGATTGTTGGTCAATGATACGACCTTTGATATTTTGGGTAAATTCTTGGGCAAAAGCAGTAATTGCCAATGAGATTAAGATTAAAGAAAATAGGATATGTTTCATAATGTTTTTTGTTTTAACTGAAACAAAGGTAGGATTATATATAAATAAGAGTCAAATCAAAGGGGTATTGGGCAAAGAAATGGGCTAATTAACAAATTAGAGGGATGTTTGCTAAGATTTTGGGATGTTTGACAAAGGAAAATATAGGTATTATAAGTTTTAACACTATTCAAAAAGACCTTAGTATTATTGCTTTGATGATGGGCTTTACCAGTTTGTTTTAAAAAGAGCGGGTCTGGCTTATCTTTGTGAAAATAATATTAGTAAGTACCTGAACATTTGTTTGTATGTTAAAAATCCTTCAACAGCCTTACCCATATTCAGATTCTGATAACAGAAAATCCTTTCTCTCTTTGGGGGCTGGGTTGTTTGTTAGTGTATTTTTGATTTACTTCGAACCCTTTGGTATTAATGATTTACATTCTCCTAATAAAATTTTATTTCTTTGTGGTTATGGCGTGATTACTTCGGCAACGATGTTTTTTTTATATTTTGTTGTTCCTAAAATTTTCCAAAGTTATTTCAAAGAAGAAAACTGGACGGTTGGTCGAGAGATATCATTCTTCATGTTAAATGTTGCCTTGATTGCAATTTTTAATATTATTTATAGTGGCTCCATTTTCTCTGTGCAATTTAAAGGTTATGCCATTCTCAATATGGTAGCCTATACTTTTATTTTGGGTATTTTCCCAACCGTAGGGGTAGTTATCAGTAATTATATTTATCACCTAAAACAATACAGTACGCCTCCTCAACCCACACTTGCGAGCGAGCAAACGCAAAGTTTAGAATTGACATTAGTCTCTGAAAATGAGAAAGATACACTGAGAGTATCTACGTTAAATCTGTTGTACATCGAATCAAGTGATAATTATTCAACCGTTGTTTTTCTGAAAGATGAACAGGTGACTAAGGAATTAATCAGAAGTAGTTTGACGAGATTAGAAGGACAAATTCAGGTTAAATCCATCGTGAGGTGTCACCGTTCTTTCATTGTCAATTTGGATAAAGTAGTGAAGGTTTCGGGAAATGCTCAGGGCTTTAAATTACATCTGAGCGGGACTGATTTTATCGTGTCGGTAGCTCGTAAATATTCAGAGATTGTAAATCAATTCAAATAAGCAACGCATAAACTTTAGTAAATATTCATTGTTTCCGAAATGATAATATTGGTCATGAACCTGACTTAAACAACTTATACTTAACCGATTGTGGTTTGCAAAAGAGAAGATATGTAAGTTGCTGGTTTTTAATGGTTCACATATTCGCTTTTTCGCAAATCGCCCTTCGCTTAGTATATTTCATTCCACTTTTATAATTCAGAACAGTTAGAACTCTAACGCAACATCCACAAATCACTAACCGTTCATACAATAGTAATAGTAATTTTACCTAATAATTGTTTATTTGCGTTTTAGCTTTAGACATTCAACTGTGAGATACAAAATATACAAACTCATAACGTATATTTCACAGCTCATCACTTAACTTAAACCCACCTTTTACCAATGAAAAAAGTACATTTACTTTTGGCATTACTCATTTTTCAATGCCTTCCTTCCGTTTTCGCCCAAAAATCGTATGAATGGAAAACCGCTTCGTCGGGTGGTTACAATTACAAATATGTGACCAATGACCCCATGAAAGCCCGTTTTTATACGCTTGCCAACGGCTTAACGGTTATTCTGAGTGAAAATCACAAAGAACCACGCATTGCGGCTTTGATTCCTACTCGGGCAGGTTCAAATACTGACCCTCGTACTAATACGGGTCTCGCCCATTACTTGGAGCATATGCTTTTCAAGGGAACTGATAAGTTTGGTTCATTGGATTGGTCAAAAGAAAAACCTTTGCTCGACCAAATTGATGCTCTTTACGAAAAGTATAATAAGACTACTGATACTGCTCAGCGTAAAGCAATCTATAAAGAAATAGACCAAAAATCTGGCGAAGCCGCCAAGTTTGCCATCGCCAATGAATATGATAAAATGATGGCTTCGATGGGTGGGCAAGGTACAAACGCTTTCACTTGGTACGAACAAACTGTTTATACCGAAGACATTCCAGCTAATGCCATCGACCGTTTCTTGAAATTACAGGCTGAACGTTTCCGTAACCCCATTCTGAGAATTTTTCACACGGAATTAGAAGCAGTTTACGAAGAAAAAAATCGTAGCCTTGATAACGACGGTTGGAAAGTACAAGAAGCCCGTAACGCAGCTCTTTACCCTACTCACAACTACGGACAACAAACTACCATCGGAACGATTGAACACCTCAAAAACCCTTCGCTGGTAGAAATTCGTAACTATTTCAAAAAATACTACGTACCCAACAACATGGCAGTAGTCATGGCGGGGGATTTTAATTCTGACGAACTCATCAAAAAAATTGATGCTGCTTTCAAATACATGGTTACGAAGCCCGTACCCGAATATAAGCCTGCTCCTGAAGCTCCGTTGTTAGCTCCTGTGATACGTGAAGTATTTGGACCTACGCCCGACAATCTCACGATTTCTTGGCGTTGGATGGGAAGCCCCAACAAGCGTGAAAAAATCATTGGAACGATTGTGGATGAACTGATGTCGAACTCGAAAGCAGGTTTGATAGACCTTAACTTGGTGAAAGCTCAAAAAGTACTGAGAGCAGGTTCAAATCCAGAATGGAACAAAGATTATTCTACGTGGTCGATGACGGGAACACCTAAAAAAGACCAATCGCTCGACGAAGTAAAAGCACTTCTTTTAGGAGAATTAGAAAAGCTAAAAACGGGGAATTTTGATGAATCTATCATCAAAGCAATTGCCGCAAACTATAAATTAACGGCTATTCAAGGCTTAGAAAATAATACCTCACGAGCTTACGGATTATTAGAAAGTTTTATCCATGCTAAGGCTGAGAATTGGAATGATGTGGTGTCGATAAACGATGCCTTGTCTAAAGTGACCAAACAAGAAGTAATGGATTTTGCTAAGAAATATTGTGGCGAAGGCTATGCAATTATCTACAAACGCAAAGGAACAGACCCGAATATCCAAAAAGTAGATAAGCCCACCATTACACCCGTAGAAGTAAACCGTGAAGCCCAATCAGACTTTTTGAAGGCAGTCAATACTACCGCAATGGCAAATATTGAACCCAAATGGTTGGATTTCTCAAAAGACATGAAAAAGGGGAAAGTAGGTAATTTGGATGCTTTCTACGTTCAGAATACCGATAATGATTTGTTCAGATTATCGTATCGTTTTGATATGGGTTCGTGGAATAGTAAGATTTTGCCAATTGCTTTACAATATCTGCAATTTGTGGGTACGGATAAAATGAACGCCGAACAAATTAGTACGGAGTTTTACCGTTTAGCCAGTAGTTTCAATCAATCTTACACTGACCACCACATTATTTTGGGAATGTCGGGTTTGAATGAAAACTTTGCTAAAACCGTAACCCTTTTTGAAGATTTAATGACCAAATGCAAGAAAGATGATGCCGCCTTAGAATTATTGAAAGGTCGTCTTTTGAAGCAAAGAAGTGATGCTAAGTTGAATAAAGGAGCAATTTTACAGGGATTAACCACCTACGCTACTTACGGAGCAAAAAATCCAAGAAATGCCTTACAATTTACGGATGCCGAGCTGAAAGCCCTCACTGCGGATGAGTTGATTTCTTTCTTACAAAATTTGTTTTCATTTAAACATTCAGTGGTGTATTACGGGCCACAAACGATGGAAAGTTTAGCCACTACTCTTAGCGGTATTCACAAAGTACCCGCTACTTTCAAGGCAGATTTGCCATTAGTAGCTGATTTTCAGGCAAATGCTACTGAAAAGCCATTAGTATTATTCACTGATTATGACATGGTACAGGCTGAAATCAACTGGGTGCGTCCTACTATCAAATACAGCGTTGCCGAAACACCCGTAGTAGAATTATACAACAATTATTTTGGTGGAGGAATGTCATCAATCGTATTCCAAACCATCCGTGAATCTAAAGCCTTAGCGTATTCAACGTATGCGTACTATTTTACGCCAAATACCAAAGACGAAAAATATCGTATGGTAGCGTATGTGGGTACTCAAGCCGATAAAATTCATGAGTCAATTGCGGGTATGAACGAGCTATTGAATGTTTTTCCAGCTTCGGAGAAAAATTTGGAAACGGCTAAAGCCAGCATGAAAAAGAATTATCAAACCGAGAGAATTACCCAAGACAACATCATTAATACGTATTTGAATAATTTGGATAAAGGTGTTTCGGGCGATGAACGTAAAGATATTTATCAAGCATTAGATAAACTGACTATCGATGATTTGAAGAAATTTCAAGATACTCAATTAGCTAATAAACCATACAGTATGTGTATTGTGGCTTCTTGTGGCTTCGGAGAAAAAAGTAAATCTTGATGATTTGAAAAAATACGGTGAAGTAAAGAAATTGAGTTTGGAAGAGGTTTTTGGATATTGATTAATTTGATGAATGAGTGTCGTTTTATGATGTTCGAGAAAAGTTACAGAATGTTGATTCTGTAACTTTTTTTAATATTTTCCAGTTATCTAAATAAACTTTACATAAAATCCGTTCACCTTTAACCGTGAACCGTTTACCAAAATAATATGAATATCGCCATTATTGCCACGTCACCCAGACAAAATAGTAACTCTTTACGTTTCTCGA
>JALONS010000130.1 GCA_025454855.1 Arcicella sp. | reverse complement strand
ATGTAGTATCTGTAAAAACCTCTCAGAATGATATTATCTCCCAAAAAATAGTTAGCTCTCAGTCCAATCGGTAATTTCAAACGGCTGCCTGGGAGTTTTTCAACCGTCACGGTATTATCCGTAAAATATACTCGATGATACGGAGTACTCAACAAACCTTCTTGGTAAGAAGGCTCTACAACAGCCATCAGTTGCAGGCGTTCGTTGATAACTTGGGAGAGTGACAAAGCAACATTGAAAGAGTTTCGAGGCTTAGTATTTTGGGGCGTTCGTTGTCCCGTAGTGGTGGTTGCATCTCGAAGTTCAATGGGTAAAATTACCGTCCAACGGTCAATAAAAGCACTGGCTTTTGCACTAAACTCTCGGTTATTATCTTTAGAGGCTATCGCAAAACTTCCTGTAAAACCGTGCGATTTATAATCCCATTCGGTTGAGTAAGCATAAGATAAACCCTTTGTAATGCGGGTACGGTTATCTTTCATACTCCAAGAAATGGACGGGTAAATATGAATATCTCGGGAAGATGCTCCTGAAATAGAACGGGGGTCGATATTATCGGAAGATGCAGACGTATAATAATCAATGTTGAAATCTAAGGTAAAATTATGCTGACGGTCGTAAATGTCATATTTTGACATTTTTATATCGAACGAATTAGCATAATCTTTCAGAGCTTCCGTACCGATACCGCCCGTTACGGCAGAATTGTTACCATCTTGCTGATAATAACTGGAAACCAGATTAATTTCGTCAATTTTTAATTTACGTTTGGCGTAGGAAGCACTATCGGGGGTAGTTTGAGCCGCCGCCCCAAATAACATTCCAACCCATAAACCAGCAGTTAGTATTACTTTTTTCATTTGATAGTTAGGATAAATTAATTACAACCGCAACCGCCACCACTTTTTCCACCGTTTGCTCCTGCTGCTCCTTCACGATAGAGATAAAAACTGGTTTCAAATTTTTCGGCTTTACGAGCCGACAACTCCATTTCTGAGTCATTAATACGGCTTTTTTGGTATTCTTTCACGCTCACACACGAGGAGAAGAATACTGCTATCAAAGCCAACAATAGCATTTGTTTAACAATTTTCAATTTCATTTTTCGAGAATTTTAATGATGTTTTTATTCGCCATCAACTTTAATCAATTTACTGACTATCAGATATTTAACTTTTGATATTAATATTTTTACTGGTAAACATTTTATTGTTATCATCAATGATGATACAAGCAATCCCTTTCAGTTGATTAATGAGGTCTAAGCCCACCCGCACACCCATAACGGTTACGGGGGTTGCCAGAGCATCAGCAATTTCGGCATTAGGAGAAATAATCGTTACACTTTTAATGCCCGTTACTGGAAAGCCCGTTTTAGGATTAATGGTGTGTGAATATCTTTTTCCTTCGATGATTACGTATTTCTCGTAATTACCCGAAGTAGCTACTGCCATATTACTGATATTGAGGTAAGAAAAGGGACGATTCTTGTAATTTGGGTCGGCAATGCCAATTGTCCACTGCCGTCCGTCGGGTTGTAAACCCCACGTAGTTAAATCACCCGAAGCGTTCACGATACCACTTTTTACGCCTTCTCGAATCATTAAGCGTTTTGCCATCTCGGCGGCATATCCTTTGCCAATACCACCAAAACCAATTCTCATTCCCTTAGCTTGTAAAAAAATGGATGATTCGGCGGGGTTCAAAACCACCTTTTGGTAATCAATCAATTCAACCATTTTGAGGGCGACTGATGGCTCTGGTAGCGTGGTCATTTGGGTGTCAAAATTCCAGAGAGATTTATCAATCGAGCCGTAAGTAATATCAAAAGCTCCTTGCGTAAGAGAAGAAATCCGAAGTGAACGCTCAACTAAATCAAAGACTTCTTTATCTACTTTTACGGGTTTAATACCCGCATTTTCATTTATTTGATTGGTTTGGCTATCAGCACTAAAAGTGGTTAATAATTGCTCTATCCTCTTGATTTCATCAATAGCACGTGTGATTTTCTCGTTTGCCCAAACTTCATCATCACTCACAACGCTTATCTCAAAGCGATTCCCCATCAGCTTCTCGACTTTTGAAAATGTTTTCAGCATTTGGTTGGTTTTGTTTCGATGTGGAGCATCGAGTTACATTTGCTGTATCAAATGAATTTTATTTTGCCCGAACCAATCCCTCTATTTCTACTTTTAGGTTTTCGGCTGTCATCTTTGAAGGGTAGCCTTCCCATGCTCTGATTACTTTGCCTTCGGCATCAATCAATACCGTGAACGGGAATTTTCCCTCCCGATTATATTTTTCCGCTAAGGCTTCATTATGTTTAGTGAGTTCAGGAGAGAGGCGATTTTTCTTAGCTCGGGGGAAATCAGCCCGTACCAATACTAATTTAGTTTCGGCATATTGCAAGAACGCATCAGAATCCAATATTTCTTTCTTGAGTTTCATGCAAGGTCCACACCAGTCTGAACCCGAAAAATTAAGTAGTATGTATTTGTGCTGGCTACTCGCTTCGGTTTTTGCCTTTGAGAAATCAGTAGTCCATTCGGCGGGGGCAACTAATAAGCAAGAAATTATAAATGCAGTAAGTAAAAGTTTCATTTTAATAAAAATTAAGTTTTCAGCAAGCAACGGCTTATATCATTTGTTGGGTAATTAGTATATATACTAAGCAAAAAGTAATTGGCAGAAGCGAATAAGTAAATCGTTAAAAATCAAAAAAATCACACAACTTTACCATAAATACTTGATTATCAGCAATCTAATATTAAAACTAACAACCAATACCTAAATCCTAATGCCTACTCATGCGTAAACAACTACAACTTTACCATCGGTAGCTATTTTATAAGCAGTAATTCCTTTACTCCCATAGCTGTTGAGTCCTTTGCCTGTCATATCAAATCTTGCTCCGTGGTCGGTACAATAAAATTCAGGCGTGGCATTAGTGGGATTGGGGCTGTAAATGACCTTTCTTTTGGGTTCGTGACTGCATAAATTAGTTACTGCTGCAAAAGCCCCTGCACTTACCTGAGCCACCACAATGTTATTTTGGATAACGTAGCCTCCTACCTTTTTCAATGCCGAAGTTGAAGTAGCTGAAATATCAATTTTTAATAAGTAATTGGTAATTTTATCAATGTCAGACGTGCCACTGATGGGTGTTACTGGTACTGTTGGTGTAGTGGTGGAAGCGGTAGTACTGATTCTTGGGGCATCAATGACTGTGTCTTCTTCTCTTACGCAAGAAGTAAGTACCGCCATCAATGATGCTCCAGTAAAGCCTAAAGATTTTAGAAATTCGTAGCGAGTCATTTTAATTGAGAAGTTTGATAAAGATTTGAAAGTGTCAGTTTAATAATCTTTAAGATGTACACCATTTGTGAAATAAATATTGCCTCGCTACTATATTTATTTTTTAATGCACTGAAACCTGTTCTAAACTTGCCCAAACTACTTCGCCCATCGTTTTACATTTTAAAAACTTATCTGATTTATAGAATCTGGCTAACTCTTTTTTGAGTTGATTGGTGTTTTCTTCGGTAGAGATTTCATCTTTTGCCATCACCGACATCAATTCATAAACTCGCTGATTTTCAACTTTTAAGCGTTTAGAAATCAACGAACGCTCTTCTATTTGATACTGCTTTACCGACTCGGGAGTCATATATTTCATCCCCATTTCAATTAAGGGGTTATTTTGTTTGAAATACTGCGGTTGATACACCGTTCGCTTTCCTTCGTAAGATTGTTGGTCGAAATCAATCGCCCTTATTCGGTAATAATCCTCCTCAAAATCTGGGGTAATATCAACCACAAAATTAGAAGAGTGCATATCTCCCAAAAGCATCACAAAGCAACGCTCATTGAATTTTACAAATTCTTTTGCCAATCGAATCTGATTAATTTTAGGGTCATTGAGATATTTTTGATAAAAAAGGTCTCCCGGAATACCCGCAATATGCTCCTCAATCAGTGAATTTTCGTAGGTAAGATAACTAATTCTGTTCGGCGACAAAAGGTGTTCTAATTCCATGCCGTACACCCTCGAACTATCGGCTCTTTTGATATAGAAATAATCAAAATTATCATTAACTCGATTGACGATTCGGATTCTAAAGGGCTGCGTATTTCCGTAAGTACACAAATCCACACGGTCAACGGTGAGGTGCTTTATCACTTTCTCATCGCCGTCAGTTTTCAAATCGGCATAAATCTTTTTGAGCCCTTCATAGATATGTTCAATCTCGCTGTAAGGAAAGAAAACGGTAATCCAAAGCGTATCATTCCCAAAGCGGTCGTATAAACTGATAGAACTTTCAAACCTCAGCAAATCAGCGTATTGTATGGGCATTACCGTTTCACGCCCATATTTGGTGAGGTATTTTCTGAGCTGTAAATTAATTTTAAACGGTACTTTTTTCTTTGAGATTAATGCCATCTTATTTCTTATTAGAATCCACCACCAAACGTTTCTCCCGATTGGCAACTTCCCAAGCTAAATGAAATACTAATCTTGCCCGTTTTTCCATTTTGCCAAACTCTATTTTTTCTACGTCATCAGTGGGCTGGTGGTAATCATCGTGTACGCCATTGAAAAAGAAAGCAACAGGAATTTTGTTCTTAGCAAAATTATAATGGTCAGAACGGTAATAGAAACGATTTGGGTCGTTGGGGTCATTATATCTAAAATCTAAATCAATGGGTGAACCATGCTTTTGATTTTGTTCCAATAATGTTGCATGAAGTTCCGAAGATAACTTATCCGACCCAATTACATAAATGTAATCTCCCTTACCTTCGTGGTCTTTGTCGGTACGTCCTACCATATCAATATTAATATCGCAAACCGTATTTTCAAGTGGAAAAACAGGGTGCTTTACGTAGTACTCAGAGCCTAAAAGTCCTTTCTCTTCACCCGTTACAGTCATGAACAAAACGCTTCTGCGTGGTTTCTGCCCCTTTTTTGCGGCTTCCGAAAAGGCTTGTGCCACTTCCAATACCGATACCGTTCCTGAGCCATCATCGTCGGCTCCGTTATAGATTTTCCCGTCTTGCACTCCCACGTGGTCGTAGTGTGAAGTGATAATTACTACTTCATCTTTTTTATCAGTTCCTTCCAGATAACCCAACACATTGTAAGTTTCTATTCCTTCTACACTTCGCTCTATTTTGAGTGTAACAGAAGAACCTCCGAAGGCATTATCTACTGCTTTTTTAGTATCAGTTATTTTTTGTTTGAGGTTCTCAAACTCTGCAACATTGGTTTTTAGAATCTCTGCTCCTAAAGTTTGCCCAATAGTTAGTACTGCAAAATCCGAGCTTTGAGGGTCTGAGATTTCACGGAAACCTAAACGAGCATTCCCAAAACGTTTCATCATAGTTTGGCGTTGCTTCACAGCTTTTTCAAAATCTTCTACCGACTGTCTCGTGATGATTAACATCCCTTTTGCTCCTTTGCTTTTTGCCAAATTCATTTTTTCTTTCCACGAATCAGAACCTCCCCACTTAGTCATTTCCGAAGTTCCCGAAATTAAAAATGTACCATCACCAGCACGTGGTTCGCCCTCAAAAACAACCACTATTTTATCTTTTACCTCTACTTTTGCATAATCATTAAACGATTTATCTTCGATACCATAACCTGCAAAAACAACATCCATTGTTTGTTCTTTGGGCATTGGAGCAATTGAATTGGAAATAAAATCAGTTAGATAAACATATTTTTTTCCGTTGGCTTTCAAGTAAAAATCACCCCAACCTCTTTTTACTAAATCTACTAATTGTAAATGTGATTTTTCGGCTCCTACTACTCCTTTCAACCCCCAATTATCAAATTGTTGGGCAATGTACTGAGCCGCCACTTTTTGTTCTGGCGAACCTGTGTCTCGTCCTTTCAAACTATCAGAAGCAATAAAAGTTAAGTGCCTTTTTAGGTCTTCTACAGTAATAGTTTTGGCTAATGAGTCTGGTGTCAATTGTGCCACCGTCCGACAGGAAATTAAAGGAAAAAGACAAGTAAGCGAAAGCAGAATGTTGATGGTTCTTTTTTTCATGAGTATTTGAAACCGTTTAAAACTCCCAACGGCAGTTTAGATGTTTTAGTGGTTTTATTAATTGTTTTGATGAATGATTTATTAAACGAAAAACGATTGGTGAAAAAGCGAACAAACCTACGAGTTGTCAAGCATTTGATTAGTGGTAAGTATATAGTATTCAGTGAAAAATAATAGGATTAACTGCTAAAAATCAGACAATTAACACAATAGAATAATTCAAAGAATATCATATACTAATTTCCAACGAATACTTATCTGTTCAATTTTTGCACATATAGATTCACTTATGATATAGCGAAATTAAACATAATTATTCATTTTAAAAACTCTGGCACAGTTCTTGAAAATACTATTTTTGGATGCGTAATCCGCCTAATTTTCATAAAAAAACAAATTATAAAAAAGCCGTAAAATTCTGATTATCAGAATTTTACGGCTTTAATTTTCAAAAAACCTATTTTCTAAGATAACACCATCGTGAATTTAAATTTACAATTAGATTTGACATAAATCTCTGAATTGTTGGATTACATCATTTTTACAAACATTTTATGCAGAATACATAAAAAGGCTAATTTGTTATTTATAATTATCCACTTTTGTAAACCGATAACCTCTGCCTTCAAGAATTTTTCCTTTGTCCTTGACTCTCAAAATTAGACTCTCAGAAGTATATTTCGGATGAACAACCACAAGTAAACCATTATCTCCTCTCACGACTTGCGAATTAATGGTGTCTCCAACTTTGTTAGTGACAATGGCGTTGAATGAACTAATGAATTCAACTTTTTGATAAAAACAAAAAGCATTAGAATACTTTGTAGAGTCTTTTAATGTTGAACAAAAGTAGGTTCCTGAAATAGATTCATAATTATTACAATTTGAGAAAAGTATTGCAAATAATAGAATGAAAGGCTTTTTTTTAAGCATTTTTAGTTGGTTAAAGTTATCCCAAATAGAGGAGAGCTATTTTTTGAAGTTGATATTGGATTCCAGTATTTATTCCAGATGTTTTTGGATTTACCTATTCCTTGGTCATTCATTTGAAAAGAAGGACTAATTAATTCTATACTACTAACTTTTTTAGGTCTATTTTTCTTATAGGTTACTTTTCCATATTGATGTTCAGAAATACTTATGTACTTATCATCTTTGTCAATATAACCAATTGATTGGATTCCTATCCATAAATATTGGCTATCAAAAGAAATATTATATGAAGAAACATCAACATCAATATATTTTTCATTAGGATTTACATCTACGATAACATTATCATTTAAAACGTCTTCGGTAGGGGTTTCCTCATATCCATTTTTAAAAATTCTACATCTTAGCCTAAATTTTTTTACAAAATCTGATTTTTGAGGGTTTAACCTAAAATGAAGGGCATTAATAATACCAGTAATTCTATCTTTATTTTCAATTTTTAGGGCTATTATTTGGCTCGAATTAGGACTAAGAGTAGCTTGGTAAACAAGCCAACGTTTATGAAAGTTTCCTAAATTTATGAGTTTACTTTTTTTAGATTTAACGATTACTTCATCTAAAATAATATTTTTCTCTCTTAAAAATATGGTATCGGATTTAAGATATTGTTTGAAAGATATTTTTTCATGTTCATACCCAAATGCAGATATTAGTATGGTATCATTATCCATATTAGATGTTTTTGTTTCAAAACAAAAGCCACCTCTTTCATTAGATATTATTCCAAAAGGTTTATTTATGATTGAGATTGTTGCATAGGAAATACCTGATTTCTTTTGGTTGTCAGCGACAAATCCACATTTCTGAGCAAAATTGAAATGGGGTAAAAAAATTAACAAAATAATAATATGACGAATTACTTTCATTAAAATACGGTTAAAACAGAATTAATGAGAGAACACCAATTATTCTCTCATTAAAATACTCTAATTATCATTCAATTATTATTGAGGACCACCACCACCGTTACATCTAAAAGGTCTTTGTTGTATTTCAGACTTAACAAGTATTCCGAAAAAATAGGTATTTACTTCTACTATGTTCACACATATATCATCGTAAGCATATTGGCTTCCTAACGATTTTTCTTCAGAACCAAACCATACAAATGCTTGAGATTCCTGAACAGAAGTTACTGAAATGAGAACTATTAACGCTAATACTTTGGTAGATTTAAAATTTCTTAAAATATTTTTCATTATCTAATTATTTATGTTTTATTTGCCTACTCATACGCTTTTCGGCTTAGGCGGTTCTTATCATTCATAAACCGGTTTTGTTTTAGAACACCTCAAAATTAATAGAACTAAATATTTAAGATGAATTTTCTTAGTTGTAATTTACAGTAGCATCAGTTGTAATTTACAATCAAAATTGATTACTATAACCTAAAAATGTACTAACACCATGAAAACACCTCTAAAACTTGGAGAAAAAGTAAGTATAGTTCGTGAAATGAAAAAAATATCCCAGAAATGGGTAGCAACTCAACTTAAAATATCCCAGCAAGCATATCAAAAATTAGAACAAGGAGAAACCATTATGACAAATGATAAACTTGCAACAATTGCCTCAGTATTAGAGGTCGATGAACAAATGATAAGAGACATTGATAAGCATCCAATAATCAATTCAAATCCAAGAAATTGCCACAAATTTGGGAATTATCAAACTGTTTGTGATGACTATGGAGTTAAAGAAGAGAAATTAGATATAGAGAATGGAGAAGACAGAATTGCAATGCTTAGAAATGAAATGGAAAGCCTAAAACTGACAATTGAATCCCTCGCTAATATTGTAGAAAGAAAACTTAATCTGGTGTAATTTAAAAAAGGATTTTGTTTTCTATTAACTTGCAAAATAAATCTTATTTAGGAGAGGGTATGCAATTCATACAATTCGCATTTGATTTTTTACGCTATTGAAAACTAATTTCTTGAATAACCCTTTGCCTACGAGCCACCCCGCCATTTACTTTTGGCATCCAGTTGGGTCCTTCTTTGATAACTCTAATTGCTTCTTCGTCGCAACCATAACCTAATGATTTAACGATTTTAAAATCTAATAGTTTTCCCTCTTTATTAACTAAAAACTCTACTGTAACACTTCCAACTATCTGTTTTTCAATGGCTTGCTTGGGTTTTCTCAGGTTTTTCTTCAAATAATCGGCGTAATCGTCAGGACTAACAGTGGGTTGGGCAGAATGTTCAGAAGGATTATATTTCCACGTTTTATTACGTTTTAAATCAATAAAAATTAGTTCGGCTTTGGGGCGAATAAACAACTCTTCAGCCGTAGTTGACTGGATGGTAACTTCAGTATTTTCAAAATCGGGGGCTATTAAATTTACTTTACCTTTAAAATCCGCATTCTCAATGGTAAATTGTCCTTTATTATCGGTTTTCGCAATGGTTTTTTCATTTGCCAAAATGGATACATTAGGTACAGGCTTTTTACTTTCTTCGTCTAAGACTGTTCCTAAGAATTGTGACACAAATACTTGATTATCAGTCGATTTTCTTCTGGGATATACTTTAGCTTCTTCGCTTTTCATCACCGCACTCGGGGATAACGGAGCTGATGCAGGGGCTTGCTTTTGTTCATTATCTACCCCATTAGCAGGTGCAGAAACAGCAGGTTTGGGAACTACCTCTACCTCCATTTGGGGGGCTGATTGCTCGGCTAATCCGTAGGCATCATCAGTAGTTACTGGCTTTTGAACAATTTCTTTTTCCTTCGGTACTCGTGCCACTACCTTACTTTTTTCAGAACGGATTTTAGCCATTTCGGTCTTTATATTTTCTTTGGAAATAGGATCAATGGTATCTTTTGGTAAAGCATCACCCGATGCTACGCTTTCTCCTAAAACTGGTTGAGAAGCAATCTTTTCCCTCTCTGAAATCGTGTCATTTTTCAGTAAAAAAAATAAACCTGTTACTACCAAAATAAACACCGACGCAGCCTTCACGTACGTAGGAATACGCCCCCAAAGTGGTATCAACTTTGTGTTTTCTTTTTCAATTCTTGATTGCAAATTAGCTGATAATGAAGCATTTATGCGGTGTAAATCCAACTTTTGTTCTGCTAACAACTGGTAACCATCAACCATATCCCGAAGTACAGCATCATTGAGCATCGCCTTTTCAAACGCATGAGTCTGTGCCTGCGAAAGCGAACCTGCCAAGTAGGCTTTGATGGTATCGGGTGATATGTTTGGGTTTGTTTTCAATCAAATACAATGATAGAATGAGTGAATGAGTGAATGATAGCATGAATGAAAAATTAAATATTCACTCACTCTATCATTCAGCCAGTCAGTCATTGTAAATTCTCCATACAAATTTTTAAATTTCGCTTGCCATTTTGCAAATAGCTTTTTACTTTATTTATCTCAAAACCAGTCAGTTGCGAAACTTCTTGGTACGTCTTTTCTTCCATAAAGAATAGCTCTACCGATTGTTTCTGTGCTGCATTGAGGGTTTGTAAACAGTTTTCTAATTTCGTTAAATTCTCTTCTATATCAAAATCATCAGTAAGATGCTGAGAATTTGAAATTTCCATAAAATGAGCAGAAAATTCTTCCTCATTATCGTCAGAAACTTGCCCGCTAAGGGCTGAACGACTACTTCTTATTTTCATCAAACAATGATTCCGTGCTACCATCCCGAGCCAAGCTCTAAAATTCTCTACTTCGTGCTGACGTAATTTTGTAATTAACTCCTCAAAAATCTGCATTACGATATCTTTTGCATCATCTTCATCACGAAAATATTTCATAGCTATGGCAAAAACCATTTCCATGTGCGGTTCGTAGAGTTTTCCCAAAATAGACAAGTCGCCCGTCTGACGGTACTTACGCAGTAGGTCAGTTTCAGATTCGGGTTTATGTTTTTTTTTGAAAAAGAGCAT
>JALONS010000129.1 GCA_025454855.1 Arcicella sp. | reverse complement strand
GATTCATAGTGTTGTTGATTTTTAATTGGGTATTTCTACTTTTATGGTAGTGCCTTTACCAATTTTTGATTGAATCTTGAATGTGCCGTCTAATAATTCAGTACGGGCTTGCATATTTTTTAAGCCACTGCCACCCAAAGATTTTTTCTTGGTTCGGGGGTCAAATCCTGTTCCATCATCCGCAATTTGTAGCAAAATGGCCCCCTGATTTTCTTTAATTTGAATTTTTATCAAACTGGCTTGGGCATATTTTACAGCATTATGGATGGCTTCTTGGGTAATTCTGTACAGACAAGTTTCTACACCTTCGGGTAATCGGGCAATTTTTTGAGCCTCCAGTTCAATTTTTATATCCGAAATTTTCGATACTTGTTCCGTCAAAATTCTCACGGCTGGCACTAAGCCAAAATCACTCAGTACCGACGGTGCTAAATTAAAAGATACCGTTCGGGTTGTTTCAATGGTTTCTTGAATGAGTTTTTGAAGTTCATCAAAAGATTTTTCTTGTTTTTGATTGATAAACTTAAAACTTTTCACCTTTTCACTGTGCAAACGTAACCCCGTGAGCATTTGCCCAATGCCGTCGTGGAGGTCGGCGGCTAATCGGCGGCGTTCATTCTCTTGTCCTTCCATCAAAGATGCTGCCTTGATTTTCCCTTCGGCTAACTGTAATTTATATTTTTCTTCGGTAGCTTGTACGAGTGCCTCCTGTGTTTTCAGGAGTGTTTCGTTGGTTTGGCGGAGTGTACTTTCCGAATCCGTTAATTTCTTGATGACCAAACGAATATTATTTGCCATTGGGCGGAAGATGAAAGCTCCTTCCAATACTAAGATACTGAATAATAGAATAAATAAAATCAATTCTATTTTTTTCGTAGTATCAACTCGTTCTCTCGACTCCAAATCGTACTGAAATACAATCTTATTCATCATCATCAAGAATGTTCTTTCATTGGTAAGTATCTGATTAAGAGATTTTTGAAGAACCTCTTGTTGTGCTTTGATGGGTGTGTTAATGGTGTGGTCAATATTTTTAGCATTGGTCAATATGACATTGAAAATCGGGTCAATTTCACGAAACATACTGTCAATTTTGGCACTGTTTCGTACCGTGTATTTGATGCCGTCGGTTTCTAAGTTTTTGTTTTTTAGTCCTTTATGGCTTACTTCCCACAACGCAATAATTTCTTTGATGTCTTGCGAATAATGTTCGGCATCGGCTTGAAAAATATCTGGGCGGCATAGTAAAACAGCTGTTTTTGATAGTCTTTGGCTTAACATCCGTTGTCGTCCTGCGATGTTTACCACGTGCGAATCGTCGAGCAAAGAGTTCAAAAAAACTTGAATCAATAGCTGTCCTATTAAAGACAATAACGCTACCGCCAAAAGTGCGATAACGTACAGTCTTGTTAATCTCTGAAATATTTGAGTATCAAGTGGATTAGTGGCTTGATACATTAGTTTTCGATAAATTTTTTTTATCATAGTATGGGCTATGTAAAAAGTATTATGTACTAAGTCCTAAGTGTTGGGATAATGTAAAACATTTGAAACTATATACTATACTTAGTACCTGATACTTAATACATAATACTTTTTCACCATTCCTTATTATTCCATGCCAATAAAAATTTGTCCGTTTTCTATTTTTATGGGGTATGTTTTTATCACGTAGTCGTCGCCACTCAAACACTCACCTGATTTCAAGGAGAATGTTTTTTTATGAAACGGACAAGCTACTTTAGGCTCGGCTTCAACACCCGTTGAGCCAATCATTCCCCTCGACAACGCCATTTGTTGGCGATGTGGGCAAAGATTTTGCGTAGCATACCATTCGCCACGTCTTGAAAAATTATAAATAGCTATTTGTTCGCCTTCGATTAAGGCACAAGCTCCTCCATTTTCTGGAATATCATCGGTATAGCACGCCATGTGCCAAGTTGTTGTTGTTTCTAAAACCATTTTATTTGTGATTGAGTGATTGAGTGAATGGTGATTGATGAAAAATAATCACTCAATCACCATTCGCTAAATCACAAATGAAAAACTATTTCCACTCTGCTGCTTTTACCATTTCCCGCATGGGTTCAAATCTGGCATTGGGGTCTTTTACTTTCGGAGCATTCACGAAATGGGTAAAACGCTTACGCAGTTCTGGACTATCCACCACTTCTTTCCATTCACATTTGTAGGCTTCTACTAATAGATTCATTTCTGCGTCCCATTGTTCGCCCATGCCCAAGACATCATCAATAATTACTGATTTTAAATAATTGATGCCACCTTCCATTTTATCTAACCACGGAGCGGTACGAGTAAGCGGTTCGGCAGTTTTGATATAAAACATCAAGAAACGGTCGATGTAGCGTAAACAAGTTTCTGAATCAATATCGGTAGCCAATAATTCAGCGTGACGAGGTTTTACACCGCCATTTCCACAAACGTATAAGTTCCAGCCTTTTTCAGTGGCGATAATTCCGAAGTCTTTCGACTGAGCTTCGGCACATTCACGGGTACAGCCCGATACCGCCGACTTTAGTTTATGTGGCGAACGCAAACCACGATACCGTTCTTCTACTTCGATGGCAAAACTCACGGAATCTTGCACGCCAAAACGGCACCACGTAGAGCCTACGCAAGATTTTACCGTTCTGAGTGATTTACCGTAAGCATGACCCGACTCGAACCCAGCGTTTACCAATTCTTCCCAAATGTCTGGTAAATCACTGACATGAGCCCCGAACAAGTCTATTCGTTGTCCGCCAGTGATTTTGGTGTAGAGGTTATATTTTAAGGCAACTTGCCCAATGACAATCAGTTTTTCGGGAGTGATTTCTCCTCCCGGAATTCTTGGAACTACCGAATAAGTACCATTTTTTTGGATGTTCGCCAAGAAACGGTCGTTGGAATCTTGGACGGTTGCATTACCTTTTTCCAAAATCATTTCGTTCCACAAACTCGCCAATATAGATGCTACGGCAGGTTTACAAACTTCGCAACCATCACCTTTACCCAGATGGTCTAAAACGTCGTCGTAAGTTCTGAAATTTTTGATTTTTACTAAATCGAAAAGCTCCTGACGGGTGTAATCAAAGTGTTCGCAAAGAATATTTCTCACAAAAACACCCTGCGATTTCATCGTTTCATTGATTAAATCTTTTACCATAGGCACACAACCCCCACAACCTGTTCCTGCTTTTGTACATTTCTTGATGCCGTCGAGGGTAGTTACTTTATTCTCAATGATTTCATGATAAATTGCTCCTTTGGTAATGGCTTCGCAAGAACAAATCAGGGCTTCGTCTGGTAATGCCATTACGCCCGATGCTCCATCTTCGGCACCGCCTCTTGCTCCCAACATCAAATCTTCGGGGTCGGGTGGGAGAATCGTTTTGTTTTTGGTATTTTGCAACAGCATATTATACTGTTCGGCATCACCCACCAAAATTCCACCTAATAGATATTTACCATCGTTTGAAATATTAATTCTTTTGTAAATACCTTTTGCTGAATTTTCAAATACAATCGTCTGAGCGTGAGGCTCTTGGATAAAGGCATCGCCAAAACTGGCTACATCCACACCGATAAGAATTTTAGTAGCAACTACCTCAGCCATTTCATACCCTGGAGCTACCAACCCATAAATCATTTGGTGAGCTAACGCACATTCGCCAATGGCAAAAATGTTGGGGTCTGATGTTTGAAGAGCATTATCCACTACAATCCCACCCCGAATGCCCACTTCTAAACCTGCTACTTTGGCTACTTCATCACGTGGTTTGATTCCCGCTGAAATCACCAACATATCAACCTCCAAGCGTGAACCATCCGCAAACTGCATAGCTTCAATAATACCATTTCCTACAATTTCTTGTGTATTTTTATTCAAATGAATTTGTAGGCCAAGTGTTTCTAATTTCGCCTGTAATACTTTTGAGCCAGCTTCATCAATTTGTCTTGGCATGAGCCTCGGAGCAAATTCAATGACGTGAACTTCCTGTAAGCCCAAATCTAAAAGTGCCTTGGCAGCTTCAAGCCCTAAAAGCCCACCACCAATCACCGCTCCCTTAGTAGCTTTTTTGGCGTGCGTTTGCATCAGGTCTAAGTCTTCGATGGTGCGATAAACAAAAACACCATCTTTCTCAACCCCTGGGATTGGTGGCACAAAAGCCCCAGACCCCGTAGCCATCACCAAGTAATCATAAGACTCAAGAAGTCCATGATGCGAACGAACCGTTTTGGCTTCTCGGTCGATATCCACAATGGGGTCTGATAAAATAAGATTGATACCGTTTTCTGCGTACCAAGACGCAGGTGCCATTGTTAAGTCTTCGATGGTTTTACCAGCAAAATACTCTGATAAATGTACACGGTCATAAGCGGGGCGGATTTCTTCACCAAAAACAATGAGTTCAAACTTCTTGGTGGTGTCTTTGGCAATAAGCTTTTCACAAAACTTATAACCAACCATTCCATTTCCGACAACGATAATTTTCTGTTTCATACTTTTTCGGCCAATCAAGCCAATGATGTTAGAAGTGATGGTTTATACTTAACTGTAATGATAAACAGTATCTATAAGTCTTTTTTACTAATACTGACTACTTCTAAGTATTTCCCTTTTTTATCCTTATTTACAAATGCCAAAATGAGTGTTTATCACTATTTCAAGATAAAATTAAACATTTCAATAATTGTATTAATTTTATAACCTATTTTTAAATATTTTACGTAAAAATCAATATTTATGGTTCAAATTTAAACTTAAAAAATGACATTTTGCAAAAAAAATAAAAAAATTAATTAAAAAGCTAACTAAAATTTTGGATTTTAACATTTTTGTATCACTTTTGTATCGAAATCAAAACTAAGTATTTGTAATTACCAAAAAGCAGAGTAAAAAATACTATAATATGAATATTCCAAGAATAACTTTAATTGGTGCTGGCCCCGGAGATGTAGAGTTGATTACCTTAAAAGGTATTAAGGCAATCAAATCAGCAGATGTTATTCTATATGATGCTTTGGCCAATGAAGAATTATTAGAGTTTGCCCGTCCTGATGCTCTACGCATCTATGTAGGGAAACGCTTAGGAAAATATGTTTATACTCAGGAAGAAATTAATTACAAAATAGTAACGCTGGCATTGGAGTATGGACACGTAGTGAGATTAAAAGGGGGAGACCCATTCGTGTTTGGGAGAGGTTTTGAAGAAATAGAATATGCCAAAGCATTTAATATAGATTGTGAGGTAGTATCAGGGGTAACGTCGGCGATTGCGGCACCTGCATCAGTAGGGATACCCGTTACCAGCAGAGGTTTTTCAGAAAGTTTTTGGGTGATTACAGGTACTACTCAAAAAGGAGAACTTTCAGATGACATTCGGTTGGCAGCTCAGTCTAATGCAACCATTGTAATATTAATGGGAATGAGTAAACTAACGGCCATCTGTGAAATTTTTGCCCAGTATGGAAAAGCCGAAACACCCATAGCGATTATCCAGAATGGGACTCGTAAAAATGTAAAATCAGTAGTTGGAACAGTATCCACGATTACGGAAAAATCAAATATTGCCCAAATATCAAATCCTGCGGTTATCGTCATTGGGGAAGTGGTAAGTTTAAGTGAGCGGTTTCCTGAATACCTGACCATGAATAACTATCATTCACGACAATAGCAGATAGATTTGCCCTACCACCTAATAATAATTATACGCTGTTAATTAATAACCAACAATATTTCCCTTCAACCTAAGTTGAAAAATGTCTATCGTGGGGGCGATAACATGTTGAATTGTAAATGTTTACTATTAAATATTTACCAAATTACTAATCATGAATACAATAAGTAAACCATTAGAAAAACTAAAACTTTTTTCATTGGAAGGAGTACAGATGAAAACTTTTCATGTTACATGGCTCACCTTCTTCTTTTGTTTTTTTGCGTGGTTTGGCATGGCACCACTTATGAAAATTGCCAAAGAACAACTACACCTTACAAAAGACCAAATCGGTAATATTCAGATTGCTTCTGTTTCAGCTACAATTGTTGCACGTCTTATCATTGGGAGATTGGTTGATAAATTTGGGCCGAGAATCGTTTATACATGGTTGTTAATAATTTGTGCCATTCCAGTAATGGGTATCGGGCTTAGTAATTCTTATGAAGCATTTTTATTCTTCCGTTTAGCCATTGGGGTGATTGGAGCATCCTTCGTGATTACCCAGTTTCATACTTCAGTAATGTTTGCACCCAACATCAAAGGTACTGCCAATGCCGTAGCAGGTGGTTTTGGTAACGCTGGTGGCGGAGCTGCTAACTTTTTTATGCCCATGATTGCTTCGGGTTTTGTAGCCTTGGGTTTTTCTACCAAAGAAGATAGCTGGCGATATGCCATGTTATTCCCCGGTACAATGTTACTGGTATGTGCTTTCCTTTATTTCAAATATACCAAAGATACACCCGCAGGTAATTTGTCTGAAATAACAGTAGCGGAAAAATCTACTGAAAATACCTTTATGGTTGCTCTCAAAGATATTCGTACTTGGATTTTAACGATTTCGTATGCTGCATGTTTTGGGGTAGAAATAACCGTGGACAATTTCGCACCCATTTTCTTTACCGACACCTTTGGGGCAAGCTTGGCAGTAGCAGGTATGGCCGCAGGTATATTCGGGTGGATAAACCTTTTTGCTCGTCCGCTCGGAGGTTTTGTAGCCGATAAGGTAGGAGCAAAGTTTGGCTTCAACGGTAAATCATTGCTTTTAGCAGTTCTTTTATTGATAGAAGGTATCGGAATTATTTGGTTTGCCCATGCAGGAAATTTGACGGTAGCCTTAATTATGATGTTTGTGTTTGGACTGAGCTTAAAAATGGCTAACGGGGCAACATACAGTTTGGTACCTTTCGTAAATCCTAAAGCTGTAGGTAGTGTGGCGGGTATCGTCGGAGCAGGCGGAAACGTCGGAGCCATGTTAATTGCTTTTATGTTCAAAGCAAAATCATTGAAAATGACTAAGGAAGTGACAGAAGAAGGGGTAGTTAAAACCAAAGACTTGATTGACTACACTGATGCCTTCTACACGCTTGGGATTGCTATTTTGGTAGTAGGAGCGGTAGTAATGATAGTAAGAACCATCACTACAAAAAAAGAAGTGGCAATTACCCAGATGGGGGTCTCATTCGGGCAAAATTGCGTAAACTCTGTTATAAATTTTCACAATCAATCACAAAAGTATGAAAAAATTTAACATTTCTAAATTAGCCTTGATTTTATTTTTGAGTATTTGTACTCAACTTTCATCAAAGGCTCAGTTCACTTTACAAGGTCAAGTAAGAACCCGCACCGAAATCAGAAATGGATTAGGGAACTTAGTACCAAATGATTCAAAATCAGCCGCTTTCACTTCACAAAGAACCCGTTTGAACTTCGGGTACAAATGGGATAGAGTACTTTTTGGAGCGGCAGTACAAGATGTGAGAGTATGGGGACAAGACGCTTCGTCTATCTCAAACGCCGATGGCTCAAAGTTGATGTTGCACGAAGGATGGGCAGAAGTAACATTAGCCAATAAAGCTGACACTACCGTAAAGTTTAAGGCATTAGATTTATTAACAATAAAGCTGGGTAGGCAAGAATTGATTTACGATGACGTGCGTTTAATCGGGAATTTAGATTGGTTACAACAAGCCCGTAGGCACGACATGGTCATTCTAAAGGCCGTTCACAAAGGCTGGCAAGTAGATTTGGGCTATGCCTTTGGTCAGAATAGTGATGCTTTCGGAAATACGGGAACGGCTTATGTACCCGCCAACGTAGCTCCTTACACTCGTACTTCCACGGGAACGTTGGTACCCACACCCGCAGGTATGATTCCACTCACTACGGGCGGTAACATCAATAATAATAGTGTGAGAACAGGCGGTGCTTTAGCGTGGACTAACCCTCCTTCAACCAACGGGGCATCGCAAGACTATAAATCATTCAAAAGTCTTTATATCAGCAAGAAATTTAACCAAACTAAATTCTCTGGTTTATTATTTCAAGATGATTTCAGTGCCTATCGTTTAGACTCCGTTGGTAGTGCTGCTACGGGTTACGTATATGGCAGACGTTTTGCACCAGCCAACGCCACAGATGCTTTTGATTATTACCAGTCTCGTAGCCGTACCACGTATGGTTTAATGATAAATCATACCTTAGGTAATGCCTCAGGATTTGGCAAAATTGCCCTTCAAGGTGCGTATTACGGACAAACAGGTAAAGACCGTGAAGGTAACGACATGGACGCATATCACTACACCTTATCAGCTACTTATCAAAAAAGTAAATGGGCGTTTACCTTAGGTTATGATGTACTCTCTGGAAACGATGGTACAAGTGCTACCAATAATTACAAGGCATCAACAGGTAAAAATAACCGCTTCGACCCACTTTATGGAACACCACACCGCCACTGGGGATACATGGACTACTTCTTTGTAGGTACAAACTCACCAGCAGGAGGTTTGAACAATGGATATTTGAAAGCAAAATATACTGGCAACGCTTTATCTTTCGGAGTTGATTACCACATGTTTTCTTTGAATAAAATCACAACTAAAGGGGATGGTACTTTATTGTCTAACGCCAACTTGGGTAACGAAATTGACTTCTTGTTGAACTACAACATGAATAAATTTACCAACTTAGAATTAGGGTACTCAGTAATGATGGCAACGGATAATATGACTTTTGCCAAAGGGCAAGCTACCACAGATGCCGCTGCCGCTAATTTCAGCAAAACGGGTACTTGGTTATACTTAATGATTAACATCCGTCCAGATTTCTTCTATACAAAACCAGTAGCAATAAAGTAGGGATTGGTTACTGGTTATTAGTCATAGATTTTAAATTCTCAAGATATTACCGATAACCAGTAACTAATAACAAATTTCCAATCTTCGATGGGGGTCGAATTTTGGAGAGATTACTAAACGTTTAAACAAAAAAATTATGCAAACTCTGTTAAAAAAATCAGTATCCATTTTGTGTTTGATGGCACTTTTCACGGCAGTATCTGCCTTTAGAATCAATCCGCCAGCTAAAAAAATTAAATTAGGTTTTATTCCGCTTACCGATTGTGCTCCGTTGGTAGCTGCTAAAGAATTAGGACTTTTTGCTAAATATGGAGTCGATGTAGAACTATCAAAAGAAGCCTCTTGGGCAAATATCAGAGATAAAGTATTGAATGGAGAATTAGACGGGGCTCATTGTTTATTCTCAATGCCACTTTCGGTTTACACGGGTGTAGGTGGTAAAGCAGGGTCAGAAATGAAAATTGCGATGGTACTGAACAACAACGGTCAAGCCATCACGCTTTCAAAAGATTTCTGTGGCTTGGTTGGTTTCAAAGAGGTGAATAAAGTAGCAGCAGCCGTGAAAAACGTACAGGCACGGAAGGAAGTAACTTTTGCCATGACTTTCCCTGGTGGTACCCACGATATTTGGTTGAGAAACTGGATGGCCGCTGCTGGTATTAATCAAAAGTCAGTGGGTATTATCACAATTCCACCGCCACAAATGGTTGCCAATATGCGGGTAGATAACATGGAGGGCTATTGCGTGGGCGAACCTTGGAATGGTGTAGCGGCTTCTCAGAATGTAGGTTTCACAGCTATTGCTTCTCAAGACATTTGGAAACATCATCCAGAAAAAGCCTTAGTAGTAAATTCAAAATTTGCGGCTGAAGACAAAGATGATTTGAAAAATGTAATGAAAGCCATCATTGAAGCCTGTAAATGGTTAGATAACATGAGTAATCGTAAAAAAGCGGCTGGCTGGCTCACGAAACCTTATTACGTAAATGCTCCGTTGCAAGTGATTGAAGCCCGTTTGTTAGGTTCAAATGATTTAGGGTGTGATTTAGGAGTTCAGAAATACAAAGATGACTACATGACTTTTTATAATAATGGTGTCGTTTCAACGCCTCGTAAATCTCATGCCATGTGGTTTTTAGCTCAATATGTTCGTTTTGGCTATTTGAAATCTGAACCTAACTATAAAGCAATTACCGAAAAATTGATTCTTGATGATTTATTTGCAGAGGTAGCCAAAGAAATGCAAGTGCCTATTCAACCAGACATGAAGCCATTCAAAACTACTTACGATGTCAATTTTGACCCTGCTAATATTGATGATTATTTAAAAGCAACGAAAAAATAAAAGGCTGTCGGTAATCGGCTATCGGCAAAATAGTTCTCTCATCATCGGAGAATTCAAGCTGAAAGCCGAAAGCTGACAGCCACAAAATTATGAAAAATTCAGCAAAAAATCTTGCCTATTTCTTGGGAAGTATGGCAATATTAATCGGGCTTTGGGAATTAATATCAATCATTACCAAAGCCGAGATACCCAGTCCATTATCCACGTGGACAGTTTTCAAAGAGCTAATGACCGAGCCATTTTATGACCGAGGTCCCAACGATAAAGGCATTGGTAATAACCTTCTGAGTTCAATTGGAAGGGTTTTCACGGGTTTTGCTTTAGGAAGTATCGTAGCAATCCCGATGGGAATGTTGATGGGTTCAACTAAAATAGGGATGAAATTACTAAACCCAATTGTACAAATATTGAAGCCCGTATCGCCTTTAGCGTGGTTTCCGTTGGGGCTTTTAGCCTTCAAAGATTCGGGTGGAGCAACCATCTTTATCATTGCTATTACTTCATTGTGGCCAACTGTGATTAACACTGCCTTCGGGGTTTCAAGTATTCCCCAAGACCATAAAAACGTAGGAAAAGCCTTCGGGTTTTCAACTTGGAAGTATCTCACAAAAATTGTTATTCCTTACGCCTTACCGCATATTTTCACGGGTTTGAGGCTCTCAATCGGCATTGCGTGGGTCGTTATCGTAGCGGGCGAAATGCTGTCGGGTGGGGTAGGTATTGGTTTCTTTGTTTGGGACAGTTGGAATGGGCTTTCCTTAGAAAAAATATTAGTGGCAATCCTCATTATCGGAGGGGTAGGCTTGATTTTAGACAAAGGATTCAACGCCTTGCAAAATGCTTTTTCGTGGGAAGGAAAATAGACTTGTATTAAGTACCAAGTATTATGTAATCAGAAGTATTTGAACGCAAAGTCTTCTTAATTTTTACTTAATACTTTGTACCTAACACTTAATACTCAAAAACATGACAACAGAAAATTCAGTCAAATTCGTTGATTCAGCGAACGACTTTCACAAAATAAATAGTATTGAAACTGCCGTAGATATTAAAGACGTTACGGTTTCATTCAAGGGTTCAAAAGGTACTTTCACGGCTATCAAAGACATCAATCTTGAAATCAAAAAAGGAGAAATTGTGGCTTTAATTGGGCATTCAGGTTGTGGGAAATCTACTTTGATGAATACCATTTCGGGCATGGTAGCTCCAAGTCAGGGAGAAGTAATTGCCAACGGAAGCGTAGTAAAAGGACCTGGTCCTGACCGAGGAATTGTTTTTCAGAATTATTCTCTTTTGCCTTGGCTAACAGTTTACAAAAATATCTACGAAGCCGTTGATTCGGTTTTCAAGGATAAAACGTCTGTTGAAAAACATGAATTAGTAGAAGAAAACCTAAAAATGGTGAATCTTATTCAGCATAAAGATAAATTACCAGGACAGCTTTCGGGTGGTATGAAGCAACGAGTTGCCATTGCCCGTGCTTTTGCCATCAATCCCAAAATTTTATTGTTAGACGAACCTTTCGGTGCTTTGGATGCCCTTACCAAAAGTTCAATGCACATTGAATTACTGAAACTTTGGAATTTGGATAATCGCAATAAAACGATTGTGATGGTGACGCACGATGTGGAGGAAGCCATTTTCTTATCGGACAAAGTAGTGGTGATGAACAATGGACCTGCTGCTACTATCAAAAAAATTGTGGATGTAAACCTACCAAGACCAAGAAATAAAAAAGACATCACCCACGACCCCGAGTATATCCGTATTCACGATGAATTATTGACTTTACTATTCGATAAATTCTCAATTGAAGATTAATTTCTTACACAAAGGAGATTTGAACATGATTTTATAGTATAAACTACAATCAATGCGTAAGTATATGAATTATTCATCCCCCAATATCAATAATTAGAAGGTAAACCTTGAAAAATGGCTTGATTACAGAAAGTTGTGTGTAAAGGTGAGCCTTCTAATTTATGTGATAAAGCAAAAAACCCGAAAATTATCTCTTCGGGTTTTGCACCTAACAATATGGCGGTAATGGTTAGGTATGAAAATTGGAATTAGGAAAGGTTAAGTATTTATAACTAAGTTACTTAAATACTCAATTTCGTATTTGATAGTTATGTTTTGGAAGCAGTAATTAATGAAACAAATATAAAAGATAAAAATTATTGTACAAGAAAAAGTGCAAAAAAAAATCAAAAAAATTTTATTTTAGCACAGTGTAGGATACTTAAATTTTAATGGTTTTAAAAAGCCCGAATGTATGGCGGTACATAACGGGCAAGATGAGAAGTCTTGTAAAAACCTCTCAATCCCTGATTTTAGCGTGTTAGACACATCTTGTTATATATAGACACGCATTCTTTAGAAAAGTCACAGAATTGAATCAACTATTTATTTGATAATGAGCAGATTAGAGAAACATAGTCATACCAAATATAAATCTACGTGTTCATACTGCGGAGTAGGGTGCGGGGTGGAAGTTACAGATTTAGGAAACGGTAGAATTCATGTGGAGGGTGATAAAGACCATCCTTCCAGTAAAGGAATGTTGTGTTCTAAAGGAATGAATCTGCATTACACCGTCAATGATAAATCAGATAGATTGCTGTACCCTGAAATGCGGTTTAACCGTAGTATGCCGTTGCAAAGAGTAAGTTGGGATACTGCCCTTGACCGTACAGCTGCTATTTTTAAAACATTCATTCAAAAATACGGGCCTGATTCTGTTGGTTTTTACGTCTCAGGGCAATGTTCTACTGAAGAATATTATATCATCAATAAACTCATTAAAGGTTTCATTGGCTCCAATAATATTGATACAAACTCTCGTCTGTGTATGTCGTCGGCGGTGGTAGGGTACAAACTTACACTTGGCGAAGATTCAGTGCCTGTTTGTTATGACGATATAGAACTGGCAGATTGTTTTTTTGTAACAGGAGCAAACCCTGCGTGGTGTCATCCGATTATTTGGCGACGAGTAGAGGCTCATAAACAAGCTAATCCCCACGTAAAAATTATTGTGGTGGACCCTCGACGCACCCAAACGGCTACCCAAGCAGATTTACATTTACAAATAAACCCTGGTACAGACATTGTTTTGACTAACGCCATTGGCAGGGTTTTGATTGAAAACAACTGGATTGACCAAGACTTTATTACTAACCACACCGATGGATTTGAGGCTTACCGTGAACAAGTTTTTCAAAAAACCATCACGGAAGCCGCCGAACTTTGTGGAATTGCAGCGAGTGATATTTTGTTAGCCGCCCAATATATACATGAGTCGAAAGGCTTTTTGTCGATGTGGACGATGGGGCTGAATCAATCGGTAGTAGGGGTAAACAAAAATCTCTCCCTTATTGATTTACATCTAATTACGGGCAGAATTGGTAAAGAAGGTAATGGACCTTTTTCGCTGACGGGACAACCCAATGCGATGGGTGGGCGTGAAGTGGGCGGTTTAGCAAATATGTTACCCGCTCACCGAGATTTACTCAATCCTACTCATCGGGAAGAAGTTCAGGCGTTTTGGGGAGGAACAAAAATTTCGGATAAACCAGGTTTTACGGCTACGGAAATGTTCCAAGCCCTTGCCGATGGACGCATGAAAGCCATTTGGATTGTTACCACTAATCCGATGGTGAGTTTACCCGATATTAACAAGGTAGAGCAAGGGTTGCAAAATGCCAAATTTGTGGTAGTACAGGATATTTCAAACCGTTCAGACACCGTAAAATATGCCGATGTGGTATTGCCAGCAGCAGCTTGGGCGGAAAAAGATGCTGTTTTTACCAATTCAGAAAGAAGAATTACATTACTCCCCAAAATTATAGATGCCCCCGGAGAAGCCTTAGACGATACCGAAATCATCAAACGTTTTGCTGAGAAAATGGGTTTTGGCAAATATTTTAACTATTTGAATAACAGTGAGATATACAATGAACACGTGCTTTCCACGAAAGGAACAAACATTGATATTTCAGGATTGAACTATGAATATTTAAAAGAAAATAGGAGTTTTCAATGGGGAATAGTTGATGCTCGAAATTCGGAGTTCGATGTTCGGTCTGGAACTCCAAACATCGAACCGAAGCGACGGTCGCTTCGAACCGAAGCGACGGTCGCATCGAATATCGGAACTCCACGTTTATTCACCGACCATAAATTTTACACACCAAATCAACGGGCAAAAATCCATGCTGTTCCTGACGAAAATCTGTCAGAAAAACTGAATGAAGATTTCCCTTTAATTCTCACAACGGGACGCATCCGTGACCAATGGCATACGATGACCAAGACGGGAAAAGTCAATAAATTGAATCAACACATTGCTCAGCCGTACATCGAAATACACCCAAAAGATGCCGCAGAAAGAGGGATTGAAGAAGGTCAAGTAGTTGAAATAGAAACCGTTAGGGGCAAAAATCAAGTAAAAGTAAAAATTACCGAAGACATCAAACAAGGCGTGTGTTTTATGCCTATGCACTTTGGCAAAATATTAGGAAATGCCTTTGGCAGAGCCAATAGTTTAACCAACACGCTGGTTGATGCTCGCTCCAAAGAGCCTGATTTTAAATTCTCGGCGGTGCAAGTGCGAGCATATATCAAACCAATCGAAAAAATTATCATCATCGGAGCAGGCTCGGCAGGTTTGGGTTTCATCAATTCGTACAGAAATTTGAATAAAACGGATGAAATACACGTTTTTTCCAAAGAAATTTATCCATTCTACAATCGGGTTATGCTGCCCGACTACATTTCGGGGGCTCAGGCTTGGGAACAATTAGTGAAACTTCGGGAAGACCAATTTTCAGAAGCTAACATCCACGTCCACAAAGGGTTAGAAATCGTAAATATCGACCGTAAAAATAAAGTAGTAATAGACTCAGAAGGAAATGAACATCACTACGACCGCCTGATTTTGGGTATGGGTTCACGGGCGTTTATGCCTCCTTCTATTCCTAAACTTCCCGGCATTTTCAATATGCGTTCTCGCTTAGATGCCGATAGTTTACTGCCATTTTTGAACCATGAAAACCCTCATGCCCTTATTGTAGGTGGTGGTCTTTTAGGACTCGAATTAGCGGCTTCTCTGCGTGAAATAAATGTGCAAGTAACTATTGTTCAGCGAATTAGCCGTTTTATGGACAGACAATTAGACCAACTTGGCTCTGATTTACTCCACGAAGAAATCGTGAATTTAGGGATTGATGTATATTATAATGATGAAGTTTCAGCATTTTATGGGGTAGATAAATTTGAAGGTGTTCGACTGAAATCGGGTAGAAAAATTAATGCTCAAGTAGCCGTTTTTGCCATCGGTACTACGCCCAATGTAGAAATTGCTCGGGCGGCAGGTTTAGAAGTAAATCGGGGTGTGGTGGTTAATGATTATTTGCAAACCTCTGACCCTGATATTTTTGCGGCGGGCGAAATTGCCCAATGGCGGGGTGAAATGTGGGGAATTACCGCCGCCGCCGAACAACAAGCCGATACAATTGCCAAATACATAGCGGGCGACTGGGCAAGTTATTACAAAGGCTCGCTTTCAGTGAATATCATGAAAATTCAGGGAGTACAATTATGCTCAATGGGAATGATTGAAACGCCTAAGTCTTCTGATTATGAGGAGATTACATTTATTGATAAAGCGAAACGTTACTATAAAAAATGTATTATTCACCACGATAAATTGGTAGGTGCAATTTTGATTGGGGATAAAACGGAGTTCTTAGAATTTAAAGACCTCATTGCCAATGGCATTGAATTATCGGATAAACGATTAGAGCTTTTGAGAAGTGGTAAAAAAGCTGACCCCGTGATGGGAAAATTAGTTTGTTCGTGTAATAACGTAGGTGAAGGAAATTTAAAATCCTGTATATCAGGTGGTTGTAAAGATTTTAACACGCTTTGTGCTACAACGGGTGCAGGTACGGGTTGTGGAAGTTGTCGCCCAGAAGTGAGAGCAATTTTAGAAAATACTTTAAATACGCTTCACACAAATGAAGCTATTCTCGTGTAAGTACAGAGATAAAATTATTTAAGGATTACGATTGAAGATTATTTGTCTGATTATCAGTAGTTTATCAGTAAATCGGATTAATCGCTAATAATCATTCCGAATGCGTAGTACAAAATTTACTTTCAAAAAAAATAGGGAAGTAATCTTGCGATAGACTTCCCTACATGAGATTCTGAGGTTAAAATCATAATGATATTGTTTAAAGCAATTAACGAATAGCTACAATAACATCACGATTTACCACTTGGTTGGTTTTGATTTCAAAAGTTTTAGAATCAACTAAATCAACATTTGAACTAATAACTTCGATAGTGTATTTACCATCATTTAAGTTAGAAAAATCAAAAGTTTTAGCAAATTTAGCCGACTTTGGACTGATAAATTCTTTATAAATTTCATTTTTGTCAGCGTCTAAAACAACGATAACAACCTTTTTACCTACTAAATTATCAACCCAAACATTGAAACTCAATGATTTATTAACTTGAGAAATTTTTGTTTTTACAGAAGCTACTGCTTCGTCGTTAGTTGTACCTGCGAATGAAGCTACGTTTGATAAGCCAATCATAGCAACCGCTACGATAAATGCTTTTACTGTGTTCTTGTTCATGTTTTTAAATGTTTAAAATTAAACGGAAACAAATGAGAAGTTTCCTGATTTTGATAGATTTATTTGTTAAACTAATTTGTATATTTCTAAGAATTTATATTTTTAAAAATACCCATATTTTATACTCGAACGTTACTTTGTAAAAAATATTGTATTACTAAAAAAATGAATTCACAAGGGTTTCAAAACTTGATTTTAGATTCAACTAAATACTCAGAAATATATCTGTGTCATTCGATTGACGATGTAAACTTAGAAAATAGTTTTTGAAACGCAAGCAAAAAACGAGTAAAATTTTAACTTTTTCAAGAAAGTTCTTCTAAAAAAAATCATATTTCACAAAATAATACTATTCTGAAATTCAGATTTATATTAAATATTAGAATAGTGCTATGGATAAAATATGAAATATATTATACTGATTTTCAATATATTAAGTAATTATTACTAAATTACAAGGAAAAATAACTATCATTTAATGTAGGTTTTCATACCTCAAAGTATTATGAAAGATTATACATTGTTGAAGATAAATTTAATGGGGGGAATTATTTCTCCTGGTACATTACTATACATTTTAAAGGCGGCTCAGGAAGCAGGTGTAAGAGAAGCAAGTTTCGGAGCGAGACAGCAATTATTAATGTATATTAAAGCCGAAACGGTAAGAGGAAGTGGAATATTTGATTTCAAGAATAAATTGTATAATTCTAATATTAGCTTTGAGTCTGATACTGACCAATATCCCAATATTATCTCATCCTATTGTGCAGAAGAAGTCTTCCCAACGGGACAATGGATTTCTGAAGGAATTTATAAAGATATATTTGATGGCTTTGATTATCAGCCCCAATTGAAAGTTAATATTTCTGATTTTCAACAATCATTTACACCTTTCTTTACAGGAAATCTGAATTTCATCGCTTCTAATACCCAGAACTTTTGGTATTTGTACATACGTCCAAAGCAGTCTAATCGAATTTTTCGTTTTCCTATTCTCATTTATACCTTAGAAATCCCTAAAATTAGTAGAAGAATTGAAGAAGTACTATGGGGAAATCCTGATATTGACGAAAACGAATTATATGAAAAAGTAATTGCTCAGGGTGAAATTATCTCGCAGGTAATCACCGAAGACCTAAAACTTCCTCAGTTTTCATTGCCCTACTACGAAGGTTTTAACCGCTACGGTGATAAAACCTGGTTGGGTATATACCGAAGAAACGAAACATTTTCGATAGAGTTTCTGATAGAAATCTGCGAGATATGTTTAGATACAAAAGTTGGGCAAATATGCACAACTCCGTGGAAGTCGCTCATTATCAAAGG
>JALONS010000425.1 GCA_025454855.1 Arcicella sp. | reverse complement strand
AATTTTTGAAAATGCTTTTGAATGGCGTTTTGAATTTCCTGAAGTGCTGAATGATGATGGCGATTTTGTGGGCTTTGATGTGGTGATTGGGAATCCGCCATATCTTAGAGTTAGAGACGATTCAGAGCAAGTTAGAAAATATTATTTTGACAATTATTCAGTTTCGGAAAACCAATTAGACTTATATCATTTATTTATTGAAAAGTCTTTTGCAATTGCAAACAAACAAAGCGTTCATTCTCTAATTGTTCCAAATGCCTTTTTAGCAAATCAGAACAACATCAGATTAAGGAAATTCATTCTTGGCAATTTTTCAATAGATAGAATTATTGAAGTTAAGGATGATGTTTTTGAAGAAGCATCAGTAGAAGTGTTGATTTTCATATTTAACAAGCCTAGTATTTCATCGCTAAGTCAATATTTCATAGCAGAAAAAGGTAGTTTTTACTACAATAACAATTTTGATACTAATGCATTCCAAAACACACCTAACAACAATTTTACTGTTACAGTTGATACGAAAAGGCAGGACATTATTTCGAAAATACTTATTAAGTCTGTAAAAGTATCTGATTTGTTCAATACTATTTCAGGTATAAAAGAATATCAAGTTGGAAAAGGCAAACCACCACAAAATGATGCACAGGTAAAAGGAAAGGTTTTTAATGCAAACAGCAAAATTGACGATACATACCTTCCAGAACTTAGGGGTAAAAATTTATCAAAGTATTCATTTACTTGGGAAAACGAGTATATAAGTTACGGAACTTGGTTAGCCGAACCAAGAGTTCCTGATTTTTTTGAAGGCGATAAAATTTTAATTCGTCAAATTCCAGCAAAAGAATCTCTGATTGCTTCATTTATAAAAGAAACTTTTGTTGTTGACCAAACTGCATACATCGCAAAACCAAAATCGGAATTAGACATTTTATTTTATCTCGGCATACTAAACTCAAAACTTCTTTTTTGGTATTTTCAGAATATCAATAATGAGTTCGACCAATTGTTTCCGAAAATTAAAGTGAAGGAATTTAACGCATTGCCTGTGCCAAATGTAGAATATACAAGAGAAGAAATCTCAAGCATTGTATCAAACATCTTAGAACTAAAAACAAGAGATAAAAAATCTGATATTTCACAACTTGAAAACCAAATAGACCAATTGGTTTACCAGCTTTATGAGTTGACGGAAGAAGAAATAGAAATTGTAGAGAACGCTTAAAAGTATGCAGTTAGACTACTTTTTGATAAAGGAAAGAATTAAACAATTGGAGACCACTTTCATAAAAAATGGTTGGTTAACTATATACGAATCTTCGGAAGACGACTTAATTTATTGCTGTTTAGTCCATAATTCAAAGATTGATGAATACAAAACAAAAACTGATTGGGTGATTAGACCATATTATGAAGGCAAACCAGCAGTTTTTGGTGATGGAACATATAAAACCTATTCAGAAGATGGCTATGAGCCATTTATTTTTATAAAGCATTTTAACTTCAACAATGGCGGTGAAAAATATGTAGATATTTCGGAAGAATTTGTTTTATATTTTAAACTCTACGAAAGAGCAGAAAGCAAACAAAACAGAAAATATTTTTTCATTGACGAGCTTGGCGATTTGGACGAAGTAATTAACGTTGAACCAAAAAGGATTAGAATAAAACTGAAATATCTTAAAGAATACATCGCGGTTCGTCAACTACATTTTGCCGTATGTTTCGATTTTATGAGAGTTGGAAATATTGATATTTCAGAAAACAAAATCGAATTTATTGATAAAGATTTTAAAGGCGAAAATTACATTTACAATCATTTGATAAGACCTTTAAACGAAAAATTACAGAGCTGGATACTTGGCAAAAAGATTATAAGTTTTGACGCTTCCAAATCAAAAAGTTATCATTTTGATTATGAGAATCAAGTTTATGAAAGTTTTATAACAGATTATGATGAAGATGGAAACGAAGTTTATCAGGATTGTAGCAAGTCAAATGAGAAATACTTTGTAGTAACCTATTTTAAAAAAGATGTTCTAAATAAATATTATAACGAGCCACAGAAATATGAAGTTGATGGATGGCATGTCAAATCAAATTTCTTTACCCTAAAAATAGATAACAATAACGAAGATTATGTCGCGGTTTTTCTAATTGAATTGGGCTATCTACCTTACAAAGAACAGTTACATTGGAAGCATTATAATATTCAACCTCAAAAAGGAATTAGTAAAGCATATTATCAAACAATGATTGAAGGTAATTGGGTTGACCATCCTGAAACTCCTGACTTATTTTTTAAACACAAGTTTGAGCAATTCAATAAAAAATGGGAATCGAAATTTGGTTGGCGATTATACAAAGCTTTAGCGAAGGAAGATGAACATCTCTTTAAAGCATTACATATTCCTACATCTAATAATGTGAAATCCTTTTGCGAACAAATATTATCAATTATCAAAATCACTATAGACCGACTTAACGAAGCTGAATTAGCAAAGTATATAACACTTTCCGATAATGATAAAGGAATTACAAAGCTTGAAAAGTTTCTTGCATTTTATCACATACAAATTCCTGATATGATTACATTTTTACGGCACTTATGGAATTTACGTTCGGGACTTTTGGCACATAGTTTCAGTAATTCAAACCACAAGTGTAAAAAAGCAATAAAGTATTTCGGCATAAGAGAGGACAATTATGTAGAAGTTGCAAAGGACATTTTTACAAAATCAATTTATACACTTAACACATTAGAAAACAAACTGCTTAGTAACTAAGAATAGAAACAAAATAATACTCATATATCAGAGGCATAGTTTCTAAACTTCAAAATCAATACCTTTACATAATGTTTTATAGAAGAAAAATTATATTGGCTTTAATGCAACTTTTTGAAGGTGAATTAGAAAAAATCCGTTTACAAAAGTTGTTGTTTTTATTCGCCCAAAAGCAAGAA
>JALONS010000424.1 GCA_025454855.1 Arcicella sp. | reverse complement strand
CTTGAAGCCGAACTCGTCAAAGAGTTAATCATTATTTGTAAAGGTAACCCAAACTTATTAAATCAATATTTCCATTCAGGTTTCGGACAATAGTGATTCTATACCCTCAAACCCACACCTTATTGGTTGAAGATGAGGGCAATAACTACGTTTGTTGTTTAACCATAACCTTGGATAAAGATGAAACAAAAACTCACTTGCATCATTCTTGAAGACGAAGAAGTGTTGCTACAACAATTGAAAAATATGTAGAAAGAGTAGATTTTTTAGACCTTATGGAAACGTTTCTAAGTCCTACGGAGGCGTTGAGTTTCCTAAATAATCATACCGTTGATTTAATTTTCTTGGACTTACAAATGCCTAACGAAGACATTGAAGGTCTGGCATTTATGAATATTTTGGATTTGAACCAGCATTATATCCTCACCACAGCACATCCGCAATATGCTTTGCAGAGTTATGAATTTAATGTGGTTGATTATCTTCATAAGCCCTACCCCTACGAGCGTTTTTTGAAAGCTGTTCACAAAGCCAAAAGGCAGATAAAAACGAGTAATCCTAATTTTCCAAACGATTATCTATACATCAAATTCAGTAAAACGCTTCAAAAAATCAAATTATCAGAAATTTGCTGGTTCGAGAGTGCCAGAAATGTTGTCAGGGCTTATACCGAATATGAAGAAATTTCCTTTACTATGACGATGGAAGATTTAATGGCTCAATTACCCCAACATCTATTCCTAAGAATCCACCGTTCTTTCATCATTTCCATCGAAAAGATTGATTTGATTCATGATGATTATATTGTTATAAATAGAAATGGAGAGGATAAATCTATTTGTATTGGTGATACTTTTCGGGAGGGGTTGATGGGAATTTTGGAGGGGAGGGTATTGAAGAATCTTTCTAAAAAGGGCTAATCTTTTCTAAGAGTCAAAGTTTTTTCTAAAATAAATCACTATTTTTATTCTTAGAAAAACTTAGCTCGACCCCATGAAAACTAACCGTATTTTTTTGGCTTCTTCTTCCGAACTCGACCACGAAAGAGACTTGGCAACCGCTGCCATTGCTGACTTCGTAAGCCTGCACCCCGAACACAATGTGGACTTTCGAGTGGTGAAATGGGAAAACTTTGCGGCTACTTTTGAAGATGCCCGAAAACAAGACCAATATAATGCCTCCATAGCTACTTGTGAAGTATTTTTGATGCTATTTTGGACCAAAGTAGGCAGATATACCAAAGAAGAATATGACTTAGCCCACCAGTCATTGAGTAAGTATCAAAAGCCTTTACTACTACTTTTAGAAAAAATTGATGGTGCTGACAAAGAGACATCGGTGGATGAATTTAAAAAGGAAGTACCACACGGTAATGGTCTATTCTCAGCAACATTTAAAAATGAGGACGGTTTAAAATCTGGAATTAAAGAGGAACTACAAAAATTATTCAAAGATGGCTTTTTGAAAAAAGGTGCCCCCGCCAAACTCCTAAGCCCTAACGGTGCTGCCAACCCTAATGTGTTCATTGGGCGGGAAGACGAACTCAAAGAAATAAGAAAACGCCTTGATAATTGTGGCAAACTGATGCTAATAAATGCCGAAGGTGGCATTGGCAAAACCACCCTTGCAGCCAAATACTGGAACGAAAGCCTGCACGACTACAAACACAACGCTTGGCTATTTTGTGACAATGGCATTGTGAACGCCCTTAAAGAACTCGCTCCAAAGCTCAACTTGGATTTGGCGGGTATGGATGAAACCCAACAAATAGCCGCACTCAAACACGCACTCTCTAATGTACACGATGATTTTTTGTTGGTATTGGACAACGCCAACGACGACGAAGACATCCGTGTTTTTAGACAAACTTTTGAGGGTTTTCATTGGCACGTACTCATTACGAGCCGTTGCCAGGGCGTATTGGACAAAGAGCAAGAACTGCCCATTACGCACTTGCCCCCACCTTTGGCAAAGGCATTATTTGAGCAATATTATAAAGAAGAAGGAGCGGATTTTGAAGCCCTGCTGGACAGACTCTTGGAAGCTATCCGTTACCATACATTATTGATTGAGATTTTTGCGAAGAATATGTGTGAAAGTGCCGAATTGGGCATAAAAATGGCAGATTTCTTACAAAAATTGGAAAAAGAAGGCTTGCATTTGGGCAAACATAGTTTTGAAATAAAGACGGATTATACCATAGCTGTAAAAGCCAAAGCCGCCACTACGGACGAAATTTTAGATGCCCTCTACGATTTTAGCAAACTAAACGAAGAGCAACGTTTTTTGTTAGTAAACTTAGCTTTTTTACCCGCCGAGCCTTATACGCTACCATTTATTAACTCTTTGTTGGCAAATGATAGCGACCGAACCGATTTAGACTTACGCAACACCCTGAAAAGCCTAAGCAAAAAAGGCTGGGTAGCCCAAACCGAAAATACCTACCGCCTAAGCCCAGTAGTGCAGGATTTGCTATTGCATAAAAATAAAGAAACGCTTGGGGTAGATGCCCAAGATTTGTTGGATAAATTGAATCAATTATTTGAACTAAATACTGAGGAAAATTATTTGCAAAATATCCAACCAAATGAAGTCCCATTTTATATCGGATTAATCCCACACTTAACAAAATGCCTTATAAAATATCCTTCATGTGAACTTGCAATAGTCAATTCGGCTGCACGAATTGTTATTAGTGATACAAAAATGAAATTAACTTTTTCACAGTACTTCAATGCTGTTTTTGATTCTCTTTTTAAAGATAATCCTGATAATTTAGGCTATAAGTTCAATTTAGCTTTTTCTTATGAACTTATTGCCGAAGATTTGATAGCTTTAAATAATTTGAATGAAGCGTTTGACTACGAAGTTGTTTAGTTGAAAGTATGTCTAAAATTAATCATTGCCGAAGCCATTAATAGCCATGCTTTAAAGTTTTTAGCTAACTGTTCAAAGCGTACAAGG
>JALONS010000010.1 GCA_025454855.1 Arcicella sp. | reverse complement strand
GTGAAACGCTTTCACTTTTAGGAAAATAGTCTGAAAACATTAGGTATAAATGCAAATATCTCCAAAAGTGAAACGCTTTCACTTTTAGGAAAATAGTCTCAAATCGCCCGATATAACAATATAAGACCATGATACAAAAATATCCCGTAGGCATTCAGGATTTTGGAGAAATTCGTAATAATGGCTATATGTACGTTGATAAAACCGCCTTTATTTACCAATTAATAGAGGAAGGGAAATACTATTTTTTGTCACGCCCCCGCAGATTTGGTAAATCTTTGTTTATCAGTACGTTAGAATGTCTCTTTTTAGCCCAAAGAGAGCTTTTTAAAGGCTTATTTATAGAAGATAAATGGACTTGGGGACAGACCAATCCCGTTATTCGTATATCTTTTAGTAATATTGGGCATAAAGAAAAAGGGCTTACCAAAGCAATCAGTGATGAATTAGATAATATCGCCAACAAATACGATATTCAACTTACGGAAGAAGTCATCAGTGGAAAATTTAAAGAACTCATCGAAATACTGGCTAAAACCAAAGGTAAAGTAGTAGTTTTGATAGACGAATACGATAAGCCCATTATTGACTATTTGGGTGTTCAAACGAAACTGGCTCTCGAAAATAGAGATACCATGAAAGCCTTTTATTCCATTTTGAAAGATGCCGACCCACATTTGAAATTAGTTTTTATTACGGGAGTATCTAAGTTTTCAAGGGTTAGTATTTTTTCAGATTTGAATAACTTAGATGATATTACTATTGATTATCGTTTTGGAGCTTGTTGTGGCATTACAGAACAGGAATTAGAGGCTAATTTCAGAGAAGAATTAAAAATATTTGATAAACAGGAAGTTAAAGAATGGTATAATGGTTATACGTGGGATACCGAAATAAGTGTTTATAACCCTTTTTCATTACTAAGTTTTTTCAGGAAAAAGAAATTTCAAAATTATTGGTTTGAAACAGGAACACCCACTTTTTTGATAAAATTAGCTCAAAAGACACATTTGTATAATTTTGAAGAAATTGAAATTGGAGCGAACGCCCTGAGTGCCTACGATATTGAAAAATTAGAGCTGATTCCTTTGATGTTTCAAACTGGCTATCTTACCGTGAAGTCTTACAGTCCAATGAGTGATGTCTATGTGTTGAGTTACCCCAATAAAGAAGTAAAAAAATCATACGTAGATGTGCTCATGTCAGCTTATAGCCAAAACGATGCAGGTTATGGAGCGGTATATGTTGATAAAATTAGGCAACTATTAGAAAAAGGAGAAATCGACCGTTTAGAGGGAATCTTGAACACCATATTCAAATCATTACCTTATGAATTATGGCAACGAGAGAACGAACATTTTTATCATGCCATTATTCATTTGACTTTTACACTACTGGGTGTTTATATCCAGTCGGAAGTACAAACCTCCGATGGACGAATGGATGCCTTGATTCGTTTGCAGGAATATGTCTATTGCATAGAATTCAAATTAGATGAATCAGCAGAAAAAGCACTTCAACAGATAAAAGACAAAGGATATTTAGAACCTTTTTTGCAGGATGATAAAAAGCTAATTGCTATTGGTATTAATTTTTCAAGTGAAACAAAAAAAGTAGCCGAATTACAATGGGAGGAAATAAGAGATTAGTTTATCCCATCAATTCACTTCAAAATCAACAGTAATGGTGATTGTAAGCCGATGATTTTCGAAATTATACACTTTCATTCCCTTTTTAGGCTATTTATCTGACAGTTATGAAGCCTAAAAAAATCAATTGTATCGTAATATTGCGGAATAAGCATATCCATAGAATGATAAATTATTAAAGATGCTTTAGGTAGGTTTGAATTACATTGAAAATCAATCATTTGATGGAAAATTCGATGTTTATTCTCAAAGATTAATCTTGATTCAGAAAAATTAGGAAGAACTTACACCAAGAGCAATAAGTAACTCTGTACCATTTAAGAGCTGAGCTAAATAATCTTTCATCACACTTAGCTGAGTTGGACGAAAGATTATCATGGCTTGGCAAGCGAGTAATATTTTTTTAGTAACGAGATTGATTCGCCCCCTCTAAATTTAGAAGATATCTACTAAATTAATATATGATAGGGTTTACCTCTATGATAACATAGTTTTGTTTAACAGTAAACAATTGTGGAAGTCTCTCCCATCTTTAAGTCATTTTTTGTCCTGTACGTTTAGTAGTAAAAGACAGTTTCATAAATTTAAGTGACTCGCCATTTTTGCCTAATAAGGAACTTGAAACCTATGTGGATTAAAAATAATTATTAAAGGAAGCCCAATTAGGTTTGAGAAGATTCTTTGTAATACTATTTCTCTTTTGATGAGTTAAGATTTACAACTTTTTTCTGAATCAAGAAATTGTTCATAAACTCACTTACCCGTGTTCGGTAGGATTCTCCAACTAACACTTTTCGGTTGTTAATAAGAATAATTTCATTACCATCCAGACCAATAATTTTCTCTATAGATACTATATAAGACTTCTGAATTCTGATGAATCTATCGGCTGGAACTAATTCCTCAAAATCACGAATGGTAAGATACGTCATTATTTTCTCATTTTCCAAATGAATCGTGATGTAATTTCCAGCACCTTCTACGTAATATATATCACTATACAAAATCCTTCGTAGGCGATTTTTAGAATCAAGTTTTACAAAAATATACTCTTCTTTTATGCTTGTATTTTCTTTGGCGATAGTATTAAAAATTTTTTGAACAACTTTCAGAAATCGTTCAAATCTGATGGGTTTTGTTAGGAAATCGAAAATGCCATGTTCATAACCATCTGCAGCATATTCACGATAGGCACTCGTTACGACGACCTTACAAGACTTTGGAATACCGGAGAGCAACTCTAAACCAGTAATCTTAGGCATTTCTACATCTAAAAAAATGATGTCAAAATTACTTTCATTAATTAGCTTCAAACCAGCAATTGGGTCATTGGCTGTATCTGCGAGACTTAAAAAGCTAACGTTGTTGATATAATCTGACAATAGTTCTATTGCATGATTTTCATCATCAATAATTAAACACTTTAACATAGTTTTGAGCTAAGGTTAGTTATATTATTTAAAATTTTAAAGTAAAAATTACTTCGAAATCTTCATTTGTATCATTAATAATGAGGTTGTGTCTATCTTGGTATTTAATAGCTAATCGCTTTTTGGTGTTGATAAGTCCAATACCATTAGACTTTATACTGCCTTGTGGATTTGTATATTTTTTGTTTCTGCAGCTAAAGTACAGCTTTTCGTCTGCTACATCAATGACTATAGTAATGGGTTTTTCAGGGTTTGACCTATCACCGTATTTAAAGGCATTTTCTACAAACGTTAATAAAACGAGTGGAATAATGAGTGCATTATCAGCATTGCCCGTTTGTTTAAGACTAAAACCAGAATTGATACTATAACGTGTTTTTTGTAATTCTAAATATCGTATGATATTTTCTAATTCTTCTTCTAAAAGTACTTCTTGATCAAGATTGGTTTTCTTTGTGGCGTAAGACATTATCTCTGAAAGTAACATGATTTGCTCTGCTATTTCGGGAGATTGTTTTTTTACGTTAGTGTATATAGAACTAAGAACATTATAAACGAAATGAGGGCTTATTTGAGTTCTTAAAGACTCAATCTCAAGTTGTGCTATTCTTTTTTCAGATTGAATTAATTGGTTATTGAGAGAGTTATTATCTTGTTCAATATTAGTATTTGTCTTATTGGCGTGATGAAAGAAATGCCCATTAAGGCTCTGATTATTCGTCAAAGTATTAACAAAAAAGCCTTGGGAATGCAAATTTGTACTAAAGGGCTGCAATAAGTAATTGATTTGACTTAAATGATTTGAGGTATGTGAATGTGAGTAGTGATTAATACTCATCTCACCCAAAATAAATTTTGACATTATTATAAAGTTTTAAGTTTTATAACACTTTACATACTTTGTTTATCAAAATGGTAAGAATATCAAGTTTTGATGTGGAAGAAACTAATTAAATATTTTTAGATTATAATCTTATAACCCACTCATATATAAATTGTTACAATTAACTTAAAATTAGTTTAAAAAATACGATATACTCATCAGTAGTATTATCAATATTAAGGGTGTATCTGTGAGGATATTTTAGTTCTAATCTCCGAGTAGTATTACTTACCCCTATTTTATTAGATTTTTTGGTACTTGATTTTCTTTGTTTTAAATTCTTACAAATAAATGTCAACGATTTGTCATCTATATTAATGGTGATAGAAATAGGATTTTCGAGATTTGATCTATCTCCATATTTAAACGCATTCTCAATGAAAGTTAATAATACTAATGGCAAAATCTTATCCTCTGTATCAGCATAACCATTTACGGTATATTTTACATGAAAAGAATCCCCGTATCGAAACCTTTCTAAAGCTATGAATCTTTCAATATTTTCTAATTCTTCTTCTAATAATACTTCTTCGTCGGACTTTGAAGACTTTGTTGTGTACGACATTATTTCCGATAACAGTATAATAGGCTCTGCAATATCAGGGGAGAGCTTACTCACTTTTGTATAAACTGAACTCAGGACGTTGTAAATAAAATGTGGGCTTATCTGACTTCGTAGAAAATCCATTTCGAGTTGATATACTTTTTTTTCGTAATCTATAAGTTTCAGAAGCATAGTATTTTTCTCTCTTTCTGTCTTGATGGTTTGGAGTGCAAACCAGTAGCCAAAGCTTAATAATAAATATTGAATAGAAAACCAGCCCGTATCCAAAAAAAAGCGACCATCTAAAACTTTGTAATACTTATATTCTTCACCCAAAAGAGGTAATAACTGAAAGTCAAGAATATATCTACAAACTCCAAAAATAATAAAGAGAGCAATTATGCCCAGCAACTCCCCAAAGTATTGTCTGCGAGGAAGAAAATAAGAAGAAACCACAAATACATTTCCATAAAAGATAACCACAGCCACTATAAGTATGTGTGAGAAGGAGTTGATTAAATTATTTTTACCGCCAGTACCAATATAATAATTGAGATTTATTAGTAAAAAGTATATAATCCATACGATAAAGTGTAAGCGGAATTGGGTATTTGAATTTATTTTTTGTTTGAGTTTGAGGTATAATTTTTGCAGTTTTGCCATTTCACATAATAGTTTTTGGGTTATAAATAATGTATTTCCTGTGCTTGTTAATCGGTGGTAGGTTTGAATCATCAAACAAAATAAACCCCTTTACGACAATGAAAAATTCAACTAAACTTTCAATCAGTAAAAGTACAGTAATTACATTTGATAATGTATGTAGAACTGATTCTTCAAATAACTCTAAAACGGCTATTAGTACAGGAAGTTCAAGATTATAATGAACAGTAGTTTTCAATCTTCAATTTAGCTATTTCATCAGGTAATTTATTAAATAGTACACCAATTTCATGTAGTTTATCGGTTTCACATAATATTTACTGGGTTTCACATAATTTTTTTAGAAAAACAGACAAACGAAACTAATATTATGTTATTAAAGATATAACTAAAACTCTATAGAGATAAGACTTAAACATCTGGGTTCTTTTATGTTAACAAATTATGAATGATTTCACTCAATATTTAGAACAGTGTAATAAAATTATTACAAATATAAGATTGGGCGGAAAAGCAAAGTTTACAACTGATGAATCTGGATTGTGCCATTCATTGAATTTATTAATAAGAAAATATACAGTCTGTAGTGCTTCCCAGAAGGCTGAAATAAAAGAAGTTTTAGAAGAAGGAATACAGGTAATTTTAGGATTCTTGATGCCTATGAACTTTGAGAAAATGAACTTTACGTTACTTCCCATTGAAGTTGAAGATAAAGTCATTCTTATTGATGAAAAAGTTACTTACACATACGGAGACTTACAAATTGCACTCTTGGTTTTAAGAGTATCACTGATATTGAAAAATGAAAAATTATTTCATTTAGCTAATATGATTGGTATGGTAACTAAATATAAGGAAGAAGATTTTTCAAATACAAATCTATCAGCAGATTTTAGAACTGGCACTATCGGTGTTGCATTGTTATATCAAACTATGTTTTTTTTGACAAAGATTGCCTTCTATGACAAATTATCTCAATACTGGTATAAGAAATCAAAAGAATTATTTTTAGAAAGCAATAGTAATAATGTTTTTTTTAACAAGGACGAAACGATAGAAGCTATTAGAGCCTTTGAAACACCTCAAAATGACTCTTGGAGAAACACTCATTTCTTAGATTTTGATGATATAATTTTCAGAGATTAGCAACAACAATACAATGCGTATATATACATACGTTAGTAAAAATATACTCTAATCATTTTGATTTAAACGTAGAATAACATGAAAATGCAAAATAAAAATTTTATAACCATACCAGGTTGGTATCTTGGTTATACTGAATCAAATGAGGAAAATAGAGTTGTTACAAGAATGAATGACATGGGTTATGAGTCTTTTACACCTTATCCTGAAAAAAATAATAAACTTTTAAATAATAACCCATTATATCCAAACTATGTTTTTATCAAATTTGAAGATAACGTTTTAGAAAAATTTTTAGTAAAAGTAGAGGGTTTAATTGACTATGTTTCTTTCGATGGACACCCAGTGAGACTTTCGGAGTTAGAAGTTGATAGGATTAAACAAAAAGTGGATAGAAGTATAGAGGAAAATGTATTTATCTGAATTCATGATTCAATCTTTGATTCTCAATTATGGCTAACATTGTATTTATCATTCACAGTGGTCAAGGACATTATAATACTTCTTATCGTACCGCAAGAAGGTTACAGTCTTTGGGAAATAAAATTATCTATCTGGATTCGACACACGATGCTAAATTTAAAGCCGAAATTGAAAAACAAGGATTTGAATTTGCAAAATTAGCTAACGTTAACTTTCCAGTTTTTAATCAAGCGAAAGGTTTGAAGAATAATGGTTTTTTCGGAAGAAAGATGAGCTATTTGAAAAATATCTTGCAATATTTTCAAGATAGAGAATTATTTGTTTTGAAAGGAGAGATGTATGCAGATTTTATAGAATCAACTAAGCCAGATTTAATTATTCTGGACTTTAATTTTATTTATGATGCTATTATTCTTGCTAAGTACAAAATTCCAATAATGATGTGGAGTGTTTTTGTCTCGGCAACTCGGGCATCTAATATTCCACATTTTCACTTTAGTTTTGTACCCTCTGATTCTTTCTATAGTCACTTTATTTCGGAAATGACTTGGGAGGTTTTTAATATCTATAAAAAAACAAACAATTGGTTTTACAGTGTTTTGGGAAGGTTTTTGCCCACCAATAACGGATTATCAAATGAATTGACTCGAAATTATTGGTTACATAAAGTTGCTAATGCTCAAAACTTTCCATTGCAGAAAGTGGCAGATTCTCGGAGACCTTTTTGGATTGGACTCAATAATTATCCAGAATTAATTTCCTCACCAAAAGATTTTGATTTTCCAAGATGTGTTAAATCAAATGAACATTATATTGGTCATGCTATTGATTTTGATAGAATTAGGGAACCCATGAGTAATGAATTGAATGATTTTATCAGCGATAGAAAACATAAAACTTTGATTTATTGCTCTTTAGGAACGCAGCATCAATATAATGAATGTTTTAAGTTTTTTTGTGAGGTAATCAAAGCTTTTGGGAATAGTGAGAATTACAGTGTTATTATGTCTGTTGGTTCGGTAATTGATATTGGTAAATTTGAGAGTGTTCCCGAAAATATTTTCATTGCTAATAATGTCCCACAATTAGAAGTTTTGGAATTCACCCATGTTATGCTTACACATGGAGGTATGTCGTCAGTAGTAGAATGTATTCTCTCAGGAGTTCCGATGATTGTTTTTCCAACTGCTGTTGATCAACCAGGGAATGCTGCCAGAGTAATTTATCATGGGTTGGGTCTGAAAGGAGACGTTCGGAAAGATAAAGCTAACGTAATAAGAACAAAAGTCGAGCAAATTCTAACCACAAAATCTTTTAAAGAAAAAATTCTACAGATGAGAGAAAAAATAAGTCAAAGTAATGATTTTGAAAAAGGAATTGATTTAATCAACTCTCAGATATTTCACAGAGAGAAGCAATATATTTGACAATATGAACCAGCAACAACTTATGGAAGACTCATTAGTAATTGATGACGCTATTCAGCAAAAAGTGTTTCGGCTAAGTGAAAAGTATAAAGAAGTTGATCAGAATATAGCCTGTCATCTTGATAGACTTTATTATACCGAACATACCAAATATTGGGATTATATCCATACTGATACTTTGTTGAGCATTCAACATCCCAAAACGACATTTTCAGATGAAATGATTTTCATTGTCTATCATCAAATAACAGAGTTATACTTCAAGTTGATTATTAGTGAAATAAGAAAGATAACAGGTACCAAAAATATTTGTGATGAAGACTTTCTTGTTGGATTAATGCGAATGAACAGATATTACGAGAATTTAATATACTCTTTTGATATTATGATTGATGGGCTTGATCAAAAGCAATTCTTGGAATTTAGATACGCTCTTTGGCCTGCAAGTGGTTTTCAGTCAGCACAGTTCAGAGAAATAGAATTAATGGCAACGGATCTTGAAAATTTAAGAGCCTTATCTTATCGAGAACAGCCTTCGTTTGAAGAAGGAAGAAACAAATTAAAGGAGCTTTATAATCAAATATACTGGAAAACAGGAGCGACGGACGTTAAAAATGGTAAAAGAGACCTGAGTTTGGTACATTTTATTGAAAAATATGATTGGACATTACTTAACCACGCTATCAAATTTGAAAATAAAAATCTTTGGCAGGTTTTTAAAAATTTAGATTCTAAAACCATAACCAGCCCTGAGCGGGAAAAAGTTGTAATGGAGTTACGAAGATTGGATATGCTTGCTAATATTGATTGGCGATTAGCACACTATAAGGCAGCTATTCGCCACCTCCGAACAAATGTAGAAGTAAAAGAAGGTACAGGTGGTACTAACTGGCAGGCATATCTACCCCCACGTTTTCAAAAAATTATATTTTTCCCCAAGCTTTGGACAAAGCAAGAGCGTGAAAATTGGGGCAAGACATGGGTAATTGGAGCATTAAATCAATCATTTAAATAGAACTTTTATGAAAATCAAAACTATTTTTCTTTCCGTATTACTGATTTTGGGTTTTTGGTATTCTCAGGCTCAGTCAAAATTTAATCAAGTACCTCAAATACTGAATTTGAGAGTTTCAAATGATACCTTAAAGAAAGAATTGCAAATTACATATGATTTGAAAGATGTAGAAAATGAAAAAATAACCATTTCTTTAAATGTCTCAAATGATAATGGACAAACGTTTAATGTAGATATTGCGAGTGCTATGGGCGATATTGGAAAAGATATTGAGGTGGGGAATGATAAAAAAATAATTTGGAACTATAAGAATAGTTCAGAATCTATTGGAAATTTCTATGTGAAACTCGTAGCAGATGACCTTTTCAAAATAAATATTTTCGATTTAATAAATCAAGTAGATACAGTTAGATTACAAAAATCAGTAGAACATTTATTAGGTAATCGTTATCCTGCAACCCTTGACGGAATGATTGGTCTAACAAAAGCAAGGAATTATATTGTTAAAAATTTCACTGAGCAAAAATTGTTTATAGATAAGCAAGAGTTTTCCATTGGTCAATATAATACTTTCAATATTTTCGGTAAAAAATTGGGGAATCTTGAGGAACAAAACTTTTATATCCTAAGTGCTAATTTTGATAATCAAGACAAAACAAAAGGTAGTGATGACAATAGTTCAGGAGTGGCAGGGCTTATAGAAGCTTCACGGATTTTATCTCAATATCAGTTTAAGAAAACGGTGGTTTTTGCAGGTTTTGATTTGAAATTCAAAGAATCTACGGGCTGTGTAAAGTATATTTTTGAGGGCGGATTGAAAGAAAATGAGAAGATGGAGGGTGCAATTTGTTTAGATGGAATTAGTAATTATAGACCTGTGCCATGGTCTCAATCTTTCCCAAAAGGGTTTGAATTGTTGTTTCCAGAGCAGGCTCAATATCTTGAAAACAATCAATATAAAGGAGATTTTATTCTAAATGTATCAAATGAAAATTCAGTGTCCTTGATGAATGAATTTGATAAAAATGTCAAACAGTTTGTTCCTGATTTGAAATTAATTTCATTAGTAACCCCACGTGACGGTAAACTAACCCCTGAACTTGCCACAAGCGACCATGTAGCGTTTTGGTACGGTAAATTGAAGGCAATAGACATTAATGATACGGGTTATACAAGAGATAAAATTATTCTTAAAAATGATAATTCTTCAAAAAAATATAATTATGCATTTGCAAGTAATGTAGTTAAAGCCTCTATTGCTACAATAGCCAATTTAGCTGAAATTCAACACGCAGGTGTGGCATATTCTAAAGTTACCCTTTTCTTGGCATCACGATAGATAGGCAATAATCTTATCATTTGTAAAATAAAACAGACAAATTAATGAATAGCCAAGTTACAGTATTCTTATTGCCATTTGCTGGTGGAAGTAGTTACTCGTATCGGAATTACATGAGTTATGCTTCTGATGATTTCAAAATTATTCCGCTTGAAATTCCTGGAAGAGGCAAAAGAATGAAAGAAAATCTATTGACAGATATTGATGCTATTGTCGAAGATGTGTTTGGTCAAATTAAAGATGAAATTAGTAACATTCAATATGTGATTTATGGTCATAGTATGGGTACTCTAATTGCCTACTTAGTGACAAAAAGAATTACAGAATGTTTTCTGAATCCACCATTGATGTTATTCTTAACAGGAAGTAGAGGTCCTTCTGTTAAAAGAGAAAATGATAATTATTATCTTTTACCAGATGATGATTTCATCTCAAAAGTGAAAATCTTGGGGGGATTACCTGACGAGATATTAAAGAATTCAGAGATACTTGAATTCTACCTACCAATCCTGAAAGCAGATTTTGAGGCTGTCGAAAAATATGAATATGAACTTACACAACCATGGTCAATTCCAATGGAAGTAAGAATTGGAACAGCAGATGATACCAACCTTGAAGAAGCACAGACTTGGCAACATGAAAGCACTGAAGAAACAACCGTGAAGCAATACGAAGGCGACCATTTTTTTATCTACAATCATACTGCCGAAATTATTACTGAAATGAAGGATAGGATAGAGCAATTGTTGCAGAGAGCAATAGTTTAAACAATTAATAAAATCTCAAATAAAATGTTTGACAAACCTTTATACTTACTTTCCAATGTTGTGATTGAACCATTGATTGACCGTTGGTATGCTTGGAGTCATTTAGTTTCTCCAGCAACAGCAGCTTTGAATATTACTGGTCGCCATCTGAAAATTATGAATTCTTTCATTCAAGCACCACAGGTGCATGAAGTTGCTGTAAAGAATCCTAAAATGTTAGGTGGACCTTTTATGGATATTCCCAAGGAAAGGGTTGAAGATGTAAAGACATTAAAAGAGGAAACAATTATTAGTCGCCAGAGGATGTTAGATTTTTCTGAAGCAGTCAAAGAATTAGATAGTATGCTCAAAGCAAATGCTCATGGATATTCATTAGAACCGCTTTATGAGAAAGTACCAGAAATTTTAAAAGGTTTTGTTGAATTGGTATATGATATTAATGGAAATCCTTCTTTTAGATTCTTTGAGTCTCTGCTCTACAAAAGTGAATATTATGATACAACTGCTCAAGGAATAGCTATGTGGCTGACAGATAATGATGAACGCCCCTTTGTGTTGAGTACACCACGTTTGAAAGACAAAAACTCAGTTTACTTAAATATTCCTTTCAGTCATAGTGTTATTGATGTTTTAGCTGGTATGAAAAGAAAGCCAGAATATCTATCGAAAGTTTTTGATTTGATTGATATTGACGAAGAAGATATGCCATTATTTATGTCGTTTTTTACTGAAGAAGCTCCTCCTTCATACGAAAACTACGAGGGAGAATTTATTAGGATGAGATATTTTGGTCATGCTTGTGTATTAATTGAAACCAAAGGAGTCAGTATTTTGATTGACCCCATCGTGAGTTATTATGGCTATCAAACAGAGGTTGAAAGATTCTCAGATTTTGATTTGCCAGATGAGATTGATTATGTACTTATCACACATAACCATCAAGACCATATTCTTTTTGAAACGCTTCTTCCACTACGGCATAGGATTAAAAACTTAGTAATTCCCAGAACAAATTCAGGGACTCTTCAAGACCCCAATTTAGGCTTAATGTTCAAGAATATTGGTTTTAAAAATATTGTAGAAATTGATGAAATGGATACTATTTCCTTTGATGATTGCGATATTATGGGAATACCTTTTGTGGGAGAACATAGTGATTTAGATATAAAAACCAAACTTTGTTATTTAGTAAAAATTCAAGAATTTTCAATATTGTTTGTGGCTGATTCTTGTAATATAGAGCCTAAACTTTATGAACGGGTACATCAACAGACAGGTGATGTGGATGTTGTAATGTTAGGAATGGAATGTGATGGAGCCCCTTTGAGTTGGCTATATGGTCCATTACTGATGAACGAACTATCCCGAGAAAAGGATAATTCTCGAAGACTCGCAGGGTCTAATTATGACAGAGGAATGGCAATTATTGATACTTTTAATCCCTTAGAAGCATACGTGTATGCTATGGGGCAAGAACCTTGGTTGAAATTTATCAGTAGTATCAAATATACTGATGATTCAAATCCGATTGTAGCTTCCAATAAACTGTTAGAGACTTGTTCAAAGAGAGGAATAATTGCTGAACGTCTTTTTGGAGAAAAAGAGATTTTGTATTCAAAATTCAAAGAAGAAGTTTTTGCTTAAACGGATAGATAATGAAGCTGTTTGAACTTTCCCTTTTGCACTGAATGAAGCCTTTTTAAAAGAGCTTTATTAAAATTTGCCCAAAGTAGCTCTGCTATGTTTCGCAAATTTCAAAAAAAACAAATTCAAAAATAGAATAATTTCAATCAGAAACGGAAAGTGTAAACAGCTTGATTTATTAATAGAGGTAAAACCTTAAAGAGATGGAAAATATTTCAGCGAAAATAGTTGTAGATAGAAAGGTTTCATTAAAAGCCCAATTAGCTATTATCGAACATGGTTTAGAAAAAGAAATGTCAAAGCCGCATCGTGAAAGGAAATTTCAGTTATTATCTTTTTTAGCACAAGAAAAGGCAATTTATGCTTTTGCTCTGAAACAATTAGAATTTATTAGTGAAATCTAAGTAACATTTATGCAAAAAACATTTAAAATACTATCATGGGGTGGCGTTGGCGATAGTTTGTTATCAACTCCAACATTCAAAGCTCTCAAAGAAAAGTATCCAGAATGTAAAATTTCATTGTTGTGTACACATTCAAGCCATTATGATATTTTTAAACATAACCCTAATATTGACACACTTAGAAAGCTGCCTTCATGGGTCACTAAGTTGAACAAGATGGTTCAATATTTACTGGTTAAAACCATAAATTATGAATGGTTATGCTATGGACTCCTACGCCCAAGTATTTTTTATGAAATGTCAGCCGCCAAAATTGTTGGTGAAATGATGGAAGTGGAAGTCAATGATATAAAACCTCAAATGTTTTTGACACCTGAAGAAGAAATAGAAGCCCGAGCAATCGTAAAAAAATATAATAATCCCATTGCTATTAACCCGACCTCAAGAACCACAAAAAACCAAGAATGGGACTTGGTTGAATGGGAAAAGTTAGTGCATGACATGCCTGATGTTACGTTCATACAACTTGGTCTTGCAGATGAACCCTACATAAAAGGTACGGTGGACTTTCGGGGTAAAACCTCACTTAGAATGTCGGTTGCTATGCTAAAATACATGAAAGGGTTTGTCGGGGTTGAAACTTTTTTAGGTCACGCAGCAGTAGCGGTTGGTGTACCAGCAGTTGTTCTTTTTGGACCCTCAAATCCAGCCATCTGGGGATATAGTTCAAATACTAATATTTATAAAAAAACTCTCTGCTCTCCCTGTGTAGATATTTTAGGAGATGATGAATGTCCATACAACAGACTTTGCATGAAAAATATCAAAAAGTCGGAAGTAGAAAAATCAATTAGGCAAAAGATTTTGAATGATTTTGTTGAAAAAGAATTAGCGAAGGAACACACTTTTGAAAATCATTTTACAGTTGAATAGTTTTTTTTAATCATATGATAGAGAAAGGCGGAACATATTAGTGTTTCCATATATATCAAATTTAATTTCCAAAAGCTATTTCGCACTCTACTTGCAGATGTTTTTTCATTAAATCAATTTCACCATGAGGGATACAACAGAAATTCAATTAAGAATAGCTGAGATAGAACAGAACATCATCAATATTTATGCTGCTCGTATAGAGGGTTTAAAGATACCGTTTTTCAAAAGAGATAGATACATATTCAACTTTTGGTATCTGGAAGAAAGAGTAAACCGAGCAAGGCTTGAAGAATTACGGTGGTTTTTAGAAAAGGAGTCTCAATATAGCGATAGCATCACGGTTGAAAATATGGATTCTCAATTCAAACAAACTGCAAGCTTATGATAAATTTTTTAAAAAAAAATAACAGAAAAGTTTTTAGGATTGAAACTTGGGGGGGCGTTGGAGATGGTTTAGCCAATACTCCTTCCTTTAAAGCTCTAAAAGAGACCTATCCAGACTGTAAAATAATTGTTTATTGTATCAGATGGTACTTTAAAGAAATCTACGCCAACAATCCTTACATTGATTCGATAGTCAATATAAAAATTTGGCAATTAGAAATTTTGAAAAAATTTGTAAAAGTGTATGATACTCATTTTCAGGCAATTCCGCCTACATTTCTGAAAACAACAAAACACGGTAAGGAAATCGTAGCGGATATATTAGGAGTTAAGTTAAATGACCACCGTGTGCAGGTTTACTTAACAGAAAAAGAGAAAAGTGATGCATTGCATATAATGAGTAAGTATAAGAATCCTATCTGTATTCACGTAACTTCTCGGAATTCAAAATATCATATGTGGGCTCCTGAAAAGTGGGAAGAATTGATAAGAAGAATGCCTGAATATACTTTTATCCAATTAGGGCAAAAAGACGAGTATCACGTCAAGGGAGCCGTGGATTTTTTAGGTAAAACCTCATTGAGAGGGGCAATCGCAATGATGACTCATGCCCAATACTTTGTAGGAACTGATGGTGGCTTGGCTCACGCTGCTAATTCCGCCAAAATCCCCGCAATAGTTCTATTTTCGGATTCAGATGTAAATACACACGGGCATAAGGAACATATCAATATCTATTATAAAATGCCTTGTGCCCCTTGTTACTTTCTCTTGTGGGGACAAGACGGCTGTCCTTATGATAGTGCGTGCATAAAAAAAATAACGGTTGAGGATGTTCAGAATATCATTCTTAAAGTAGAATCACAGAAAATGGGTCATTCATCAATACCCACACTCGAGAATTAGAACATGAGCAAGGTTTGATTTTTTAAGGAAAATTTTAACAATACGAATATGAAAACTATAATAGCAAGTATCATAGTCTTGATGCACTTTGGTATCAAAGCTTCAGAATCAACATCAAATTCTGATGTTATCATCGGCGAATGGTATTCAGATACAAAAGATGGTAAGATTGAAATTTTTAAAAAAGGAGATAAATATTATGGAAAACTTGTCTGGATAAAAAATGAAAATGTAACAGACTGGCAAAATCCTAATCCTAAACTTCGTTCTCAAAAAATTTTGGGATTAACTATCTTGAAAGATTTCAGCTATAACAAAAATTCTTGGGATGGAGGAACGATTTACGACCCCAATAGCGGTAAGACTTATTCCTGCTTTTTAAAATTAAATGAAAAAAACGAATTGGTGGTCAGAGGATATATAGGTGTATCTTTTATAGGTCGTTCAAGCATTTGGACTCGTGCTACTAAACCATAATTAGGTTGGGTTATCAGTTTAACGGATTTTTTATCTTTATCAACTCCAAATGAATATGAAATTATGCTTTAAAATATTGATTATTTTAATGGCTTTTGCTAACAATATTTTCTCACAGGTTTTATTGGGAAACCTTCAAGAAAAGGTGTTAGCAGTTGAAAATGGGCTAATGCTCCCTATATACTTGAAAGACAGTACTGTTGCTCCTATGAATCTTCTTGATAGAATGAAGTTTCATCATGTAAAGGGATTAAGTATTGCTGTGATTAATGATGGGAAAATTGAATGGGCAAAAGGCTATGGTGTTAAGAATAGTGCCAACGAACCTGTCACCGAGAATACTATTTTTCAAGCAGGAGCAATTAGTAAATTGGTTACTTCGGTTATTTCGATGAAATTAGTTGAATCTGGTAAAATAAGTTTGGATGAGGATATTAATAATAAACTTATTTCATTTAAGGTGCCAGAAAATGAGTTTACTGTCCAACAAAAAGTAACGCTTAGAAGACTACTTACTCATAATGCAGGATTAGAAAATGTGGGGTTAAATAGTGGTGCATATCCAAGAAATACGCCCTTGCCTAAGATAATAAACATTCTGAAAGGCGAATTGCCCGCTGCCAATAAGCCCATCTTAGTCAGTAGCATTCCGGGTACAAATCCACGGGTTGCAGGCGAAGGATATGTTATTGTTCAGCAATTGATAGAGGACCTTGTCAAACAGCCATTTACAGAGTATGCTAAGACCACTGTCTTAGATAAATTGGGAATGACTAAGAGTACGTTCCAACAAGATTTACCCGCTTCATTGACTGCTTTGGTTGCTTCGGGGAATTTTCAAGGCAAAGAACTCTTGGATAAATGGAAATTGCATCCTGCTTGTGCTTCAGGAGGATTGTGGTCAACTCCGTCAGACATCGCTAAGTTTTTTATTGAGATTCAGAAAGCATCTCATGGTAAGAATAACAAACTCTTTTCTGCCTCGATTGCCCAACAAATGTTGAGCTCTCAAAAAGGGAATGAAAATAGAGGAATTGGGTTTTATTTGAATGGAGCCAATGATGATTTGACCTTCTACCATCGAGGTTGGAGTGATGGATATACTTCTTACGCTCTTGCTTTCAAAAATACAGGGCAAGGCGTTGTTATCATGACAAATTCTGATAACGAAGGTTATAAACTGATGATGGAAATAGTAAGAAGTGTGGCTTCAGCGTATCATTGGACCAAAATACTTCCATTAGAAGCTCAGCCCTCCCACGAAATGAGCGTCATCAAAAGTGATACTACTTTTCATCATTTTTACTGGGGTGAATATTTAATGGATGGGAGAAAATTAGCTAATGTTTTTTCAAATGCTCAGCAGCTTTATATACAATTTGATAATATTAAGACTCTTAAACTATACCCTATTAATGAAGATGAATTCATTACCGAAGAAGGAGAAAATTTAAAATTTCTTCGCTTTTCAGGTGAAGCAGCTGCAGGTATAAGATTTAAAGACCCAATCTATGAATATGTTGCCAAAAAGATTGGAGGTCAAGGACATGGAATATCCATAAATAAGGTGCGATAGTTTCAACAATAACATACTGATTATGAAAGAGTAATTTATTCATAAGTAGAGAAGTGTAATTATCTTGATACAAGAAAGAATAAAAGTTTTAAAATGAAGCATCATGAGAACTCAAAAAATAGGCATTTCAATTATTCAAGTTAGCATTTTTATTATTAGTTATTTTATTACCTATTCTGCACAGACAGGAGGGCGGAGTATAGTTTATAAATTTGATTCTGCAAAATGCAAAATTACTTGGGTCGGTAGAGCAGAAGTCGGAGACTATAATATTTCGGGCAATATAAAATTAGCTCCTGAAAGTTTTATGGTATTTGATAAGCTAAACAATTCAGGCGAGTTTGTGATGGATATGAACTCAATTAGTTGCACAAGCTTAAATGGCATAAAAAAAATTACCCTACTTGAACACTTGAAAGGTGAGGATTTTTTTGAAGTTAGTAAATTCTCGAAAGCAATTTTCAAAATTACCTCTGTAAGTCCCATTAATATTGCTGATAATTATTATAAGGTTAACGGACAAATGACCATTAAGGGAGTTAGTCGTAACCTTTCTTTTCCAGCAACTATTAAAAAAGATAAAACAGAAATTTCGATAAAGTCTATCTTAAAAATAGACAGAACCCAATTCAATATTACCTACAATTCTAAGAACTTCTTTGATAATCTTAAGGACGATTATATTAAAGATGAATTTGATATTATGATAGACATTGTTGGATACTGAAAAAATAGAGGATAGACCATAAGGAGTCTAACAAAACAAATTTTAGTAATTTCTAAAACATTATTTTCAAAATTATCATGAAAACAAAATTAACTATTATTAGAATTTTAGTTATTATCTGTGCAAGTTTTAGTAATGACTTATTTGGCCAGGATGAGGCAACTCCGACTAATAACCCTTACTCAGAAGTAAAAAAAGTCAGTAAACACTGGACAAATGCAATAAGATGGAATCAAACTGTCAATGCCTTAGAGATTCCCAATTTAGTAGATTACACGAGTATTACCAACCACGTAGATTCCACAATTTTGGTTAGTATAATGTTGAAAATTAAAAACCAAGGAGGGGGAGTATTATATTTTCCACCAGGGTCCTATTTTTTTGATTATGATTTGCCAATTTATGACAGAGTAGTAGTGAGGGGAGCAAATCCTATTGAGGAAAAAGGACTTGGTGGAGATATAAGACAAAAACTAATTACGAGATTTGAATTTCCCAAGTATCAGCCTACCTCGGTTGAAGAAGGAACACCCATTAACACGGCTTTCAAAGTGATTTTTGCCAAAGAAAAATTACGAAATGCAGGCTTAGTCAATATAGATATCAACCGTGGTTTAATTGATTTTGCAGGGGCATTTAAAGGAGAAGCTAAATTCCAACATCAAAATATTATCATTTTAAGAGTTCGCCAAAATAATGTAGCATTCCCAGATCCATCTATACCAACTAAATTTCAGAGCCTAAATGCAAGAGGCTGGCAACGCTGGTCGTGGAAATTAGCATCAAACATAAATCTGAATATAGCCAAGAATTGTATTGTAACGAAGTGTCTTCTCAATGATGAAAATACAGATAATTTCCCCCAGAACCATTTTATGATTAATGATGGTATGGTGTTTGATGGTTCGCAAGCAATTTTTAATTACTCAGACCACTTGGGCATAACCATCAATAGCTCTTTGGGTAAGTTGCGGGATATTTACAAAAATGAAAAAAATAATGAAGTAGTTACGGTTGATAAAACTTCTTCCTCAAAATCAGCGGGATTGGAGGTGTCTGATAATGTTATTTTCTTGTGTAAAGGAAACAAGAGCATCGTGGTTTATGGGAACAAAGTTTCTTTTTCCAATAATAGAACAGAGTTGATAGAAAACAATAATTTAATTAAAAATGGTATTGTGATTGAAGATGAAAGGTATTCTATACTTACAACAGAAAAAATTCCCTCAATTGCAAAAGTTATTGCCAATAAAAACACCAATGAAAGCTTGCCTTACAGAGTTGTGTTACCAAGCAACTATGATGCTAAAAGAAAGTATCCTGTTATCCTGTTTTTCCATCACCTTACTGAAAGCGGGAATGATAATCTCATCCAATTTAGAAATTTCCTGTGGCAATTTGTTGCAGATGGCAATCGAGAAAAATATCCTTGTTTTATAGTCGCTCCTCAAAAACCTAATGTTGATGTAAAATCTGAAGAGTCTGGTTGGGTTGATGATAGACCTGCACTGGTGAGTTGGGGAGTACCATGGAAACTGGCAATTTCAATAAAGATGATAAATAATCTAAAGAAAGAATATAACATTGACAGTGACAGAATTTATGTGGTAGGTATTGGGCAGGGCGGTGATGCCGTCTGGGATGCCCTAATTCGTTTTCCAAATTTCTTTGCGGCAGGAGTCCCAATTTCTTCATGGTATGAATTTACCGACGAACGAACAAGTAAGATAGTAAATACGCCTATCTGGATGTTTAATGGGGTAAAAGTTGAGGAAACAACCCTCGACCCTACGAGTACTGTTTTGGCATTAACAAGAATGATGATGGTTAATATTTTTAAAGACACTAAAAATGTGAGGCATACGGAGTTCCCTAATTCAGGAACAATTTGTTGGGATAATATTCAAAGTATTGAAGAGTTTATGCCTTGGTTATTCAGTCAAAAAAAGAATAATAATCTTTCTTTTAATGGTAAATAAAAACTGCTGAATTATGAAATCGAAATTTAAGAAAATGAGAAAAGGCATAACATTTCTCAAATCGGAAGTAGCTTACTTTTTTTATGCCATAGGCTTGGTCATCACTCTCATAAGTATGACCGTTGATGAAGGTAAGAAATTCAAAAAAGACGAACTTCCCCAAAGTACCGTTGAATTAGGAAAGAAACTTTTTTTTGACCCCATTCTTTCTTCAACGTACAAGGTAAGTTGTGGTTCATGCCACAAACCCGAATACGGATTTGCCGATAATACAGCTTTTAGTATGGGTGTAGATTCAAATTTTACAGGCCGAAATACACCAACAGTTACATATTTAGCTACTCGTCTTTTTTATTTTTGGGATGGTAGGGCTGAATCATTAGAAAAGCAAGCTTTAGGCCCAATTACACATCCTAAAGAGATGAATTTGCCAATTGTTAAGGCCATTGAAAGGCTCAGAGCTTCACCTTATTACGTTGCGTCATTTAAAAGCCTATTTTATGAAGCTCCAAACGCAAGAAATTTGACGAAATCTATTGCTGATTATCAACGTTCGCTCGAAAAGTTTAATACTCCGTTTGACAATTTTATGCGAGGTGATTTAAAAGCTCTTAATGAAAAAGAACTACATGGATTAGAAGTTTACCTTTCTGGAAACTGTAAAAATTGTCATGGTAGGGTAGGTATTTTGGCAAAAGATGATTATGCAAATATTGGTTTGTATCAAAATGAAAATGATGATAAAGGTTTATTTGAACTTACAAAAGACAGCTTGGATTTAGGAAAATTTAAAATTCCACATTTAAGAAACTTGCCTAAAACAGCACCGTATATGCATGATGGTTCAAAAAAAACGCTCCGAGAAGTAGTCGAATTTTATAATCAGCCTGAATTGTTTAACAAAGGAAAAAATGTTGACGTAAGAATGAAAGGGCAATACAAAATGACCGAAAATGATATTGATGATTTAGTGATTTTTTTAACATCATTGAGTGATAAGTAAGTATTCAGCATAAATTATTTACGATTAATCCGAGTGGTTCGCCAGCGATTAAGACTTACGAATAAATTATTGATAATCAGATGAATAATCGTAAATCTAATCAATCATAATTCTTAAATAATTGTGTCTTGGTACTTAGTACTTATTACCATTTAATATTCAATAAAAATATGAAAACTGTTTCTGTTTTAGGGGGAGGTTTGGTGGGACCGATGATGGCATTATTATTAGCAAAGAGAAATATAAAAGTTAATATCTTTGAAAAAAGACCTAACCCTTTCCAACATTACTCTAAAAGCGGAAGAACTGTCAATTTAGCTTTGTCGGAGAGAGGTTGGCGAGCTTTAAAGAAAATTAATATTTCTCAAAAAGTAACAGATATAATAGTGCCCTTATCTGGTAGAATGGTTCATCTTCCAGACGGAGAGCAGTTGTATCAGCCATACGGAATCAATCAGGAATGTATTTACTCTGTGTCAAGGGAGGAACTTAATAAAATCCTCATTCAAGAGGCTCAAAAACACGAGAATATCACTTTTTATTTTGAAAAAGAGTGTCAGAATGTTTTTTTAGAAAATTCCACACTTCAAATGGTTGATTGTAAAACTAAGGATATTAGCTATTTTGAATCTGATTTAATCATTGGAGCAGATGGTATTTCTTCTCAAATTCGTAAAGCAATAGGTGAGTATGAGGTAATGGACTTTGAGCGTAATTATATAGATTATGGATATAAAGAACTATCAATTCCAGCGATAGAAAATAACCAATGGGCTATTGAAAAGAATGTTCTTCACATTTGGCCTCGAGGTAGATATATGCTGATGGCTCTACCCAATAATGATGGAAGTTTCACAGCTACTTTGTATGCTCCTTTGCAAGGTGAAAACTCTTTCGAACAAATTGACACAGCTGGAAAACTAATTACATTCTTTCAAAAAGACTTCCCAGATGTTACGAAATTTATGCCTCATTTGGAATACGAATTCTTTAACTTCCCTGTTTCATCATTGTCGTCTATAAACTGTTACCCATGGGTACATAAAAGTAGAGCATTGATTATCGGAGATGCTGCTCATGCCATTTTGCCATTCTATGGTCAAGGAATGAATTCTGGGTTTGAAGATTGTACCTATTTAGATGCTCTATTGGATCACAATGAAATAAATGAAAAAACCTTGGATATTTTCCAAAAAGAAAGAAAAGCAAATGCTGATGCCTTGTCAATTCTTTCATATAATAATTTCTTAGAAATGAGGGATTATATCAAAAATCCATTGTTTCTGTTAAGGAAAAAAATTGACTTCTTCATTGGAGAAAACTATCCAGATATTTGGCAACCGATTTACACACTGATTGCATTTAGAACGACTCCCTACCAAGAAGTGCTTAGAATCAGCCTTTTGCAAAATGAGATTCTTGATAAAATTATGATGGTAGATGATATTGAGAATTGTTGGATGACCTTAGACTACTCTTATTTCCTGGAAGAAATAACGGCTTATGTATAAGAAAAAGCGGTTATGATAAACAATATGAATAACGTTAATAATTGTATTTATGAACTATCTAAAAATATCTCTAAGAAATTTATCTCAACAGAAATCAAAAAGTATTCTCCACATTATCGGATTGACTGTTGCTATGTTAGTATTCTTATTAATACTGAGCAACTATATTTTTGAAACTAACTTTGATACTTTTCATCAAAATTATCATAATATTTATCGGGTTACTACAACCAATGCTGCTCAACAAACAGCACTATCTAATGCTCCCTTAGGGGCTTCACTAAAAGATGCTTTTCCAGAGCAAATAGAAGACTTTACAAGGGCTTTAAGAGTTGAAAACGCTCTAATTACGCTCCCAAATCATAAGCAAAACATTCTTCAGAAAGATATTTTATTCGTCGAAAAGAATTTTCTCCATTTCTTTTCATTTCCTCTTGTAGGCGGTAAATCATCAGAAATTTTGACTGAACAAAATGCAGTAGTAATTACAGAAGGTCTGGCAAAGAGTTTCTTTGGTTCAAAAGATGCTGTTGGACAGGACATTGTTTTTAACGATAAATCCTTTGGAAAATTGGTCTGTAAAGTAACAGGTGTTTTGAAAGATATACCTCAAAACTCTCATATAAAATTCAAAATGTTGATTTCTTTGGGGCAAATAGATAATATAGTTAAAAACGTTGGTCCTGACCAATACCAATTGACTAATTGGAGTTGGCAAAATTTTTACACCTATATATCCCTTAAATCAGCTATAAATGTGAATGAATTGGAACAAAAGTTCCCAGAATTTATAAATGTTTACGGAATCAAGGGTTCTAACTTGTCATATTCCCTTCAACCCCTAAAGGCAATACACCTTCTATCTAATATGAATAATGAATTAGAAGTTAATGGAAATATTGATTTGATTAATACTCTGATTATAGTTGCCGTGTTCATTATGTTTATAATTTGGATAAATTATATGAATAGTTCTGTTATTTACATGTCCACCCAACCAATTTCTTGTGATGCAAATGTATGCAACAAAAAAAATAGTATGTATTACTTTATCACAGACACATTAGTACTCAATGTGATTGCATTAATAGCCTCTATATCAATATTTTATATTCTGATGAAGTATGTTTTTGGGATTATTGACTTTCAAGACTACTATACTGATATTTTCACGCACAAATATTTTTATTATTTTGTTTTGATGTGTTTCATCGGAGCTTTCGTTTCTGGTATATTACCCTCTTTGCTTATTCCATCACATAATCCTTATTCTTTTTTCAAGTTAAGAAGATTCCAATATTTTTTAACATTCTTCAGGGTTAGCTCAGTTGTGTTTCAGGTATCAGCACTAATGGTTTTAGTGGTTGGTGTATATGTAGTTTATAACCAAATTCGATATTTAAGAGGGAAGGACTTGGGCTTGAATACAGAACGATTAATCGTCATAAATGGACCAAATATTCTTTCATCAAATCCAAATATGAGTGTTAAGAAATTTACAAAAAAATTGCGGGCTATGCCCAATGTTGAAAGTGTTTCACTATCTGGAAGCGTGCCAGGTTTTGATGCAAACTTTGGAATGGGCTTTATCAATAGAGAAAACGTTGTGACTAAGACTGATGTCAATTATGAAGGGGTAGTAGTGGACGAAAATTATATCAATACATACAACATTAATTTATTGGCTGGAAGAAATTTTAATTCCAAAAATGATAACGATACTCTTAGTAATAAAGTAATTATCAATGAAGAAGCCCTATCTGCCATGAAATTCACCAATGCAGAAAGTGCTGTTGGTGAAACCTTTTTGTGGCATGAGGGTAGAAGGATTGAAATCATTGGAGTTATAAAAAATTTCCAGAATAAGTCCCTGAAACACCATATAAATCCATTGTGCCTTTTTTACGGAAAAAGTAATAATTACATTTCTTTGAGATTTAAAACGGGGGAAGATTCAGAAAAATGCGTGAACCAATTATTGAAGAGTTCTGAAAAAGAATTCTATCAAGAATTTGCAAATAGCCCCTTCGATTTCTTCTTTATGGACTCATTTTTTAACAAGTTGAACCTCAAAGAGCAACATTTTGATGATATTGTTCTTCTATTATTGGCTCTTTCAATTGGCGTTTTTTGGACACTAATTTACGCCCTGACACGGCTCATTGATTTTTCGAGTGCAGAGACTAAATTCGATAACAAAGCCCTCAAGAAAATATTTAACCAAATTATTGATTCACTGACATTAGACCTCGTGCTATTAGTATTGTTATCATCTTTGATAGCATTTCCAATAATTTATTTTTTTACTAAGGTTTGGTTAGAAAACTACGCATATCATATCATGATTGATTGGACGCTTTTTGTTGTACCAAGTGCAATAGTAATTGGGCTTTTTGTATTAACTGTTATTCTGCAAACCTTTCGCAATGTCAGAATTAATCAAGACGCTGTACTTAATGTAGAAAATAGCGAAATGATGGAGCCTTTGAAATTGTAAAGGTAAAATACTAACCTATTTATTAAGTGGGTTTTAGCTTGTTACTCTACCAAATTTTTATAAAAAATGACAAATTGTTTTGAACGTATAGTGCAAGAGATAACGAAATACCCTTTTTATAACCTTATAAGATACTATATTATTATTAATTAATCTGAAAGTAAACATGGTAAAGATATACTATACATATTTTGATGATAAACTTACAGAAAAAGATTTTGAATTTTACAAGAGTGTTTTGCCTAAATCCATGCAAGAAACAATTGCAAAATATCATCGTTGGGAAGATGCTCAAATGAGTGTTTTTGGGAAGTTATTATTGATAAAAGCTCTTCAAGATTTTAAATCAAAAAGTGATTTAGAAGATATTTTGTATTCGCCTTATATGCGGCCATGCTTGTGTGAACAACTTGATTTCAATATCTCACATTCAAATAATTATATTGTCTGTGTTATATCAAATCAAGGGCGTGTTGGTATAGACATTGAAAAATGTAAAATAATCAATTTTGAAGACTATCACAGTTGTATGAATTCAAAAGAGTGGAGAGACATTGAAATGTCAGAAAATCCAATTACCAGCTTTTTTGAATATTGGACTAAGAAAGAAGCGGTTATGAAAGGAAGTGGTGAAGGCTTTGGTATTGATTTAAATAGTATTTGTCTGGATAATGAAGGGGCTTGGTTAGATGATGAATACTGGTTTTTGAGAAGGGTTGACATCCAAAAGACATTCATTACGCATTTAGCAACAGAGTACCAGTTAGTGGAAGAGCCTCAAATAGAATCTCTCAACTTAAAAGACTTTCAGAATATATGTATTCATTATTTAAAGAAAAGTCAGAAATTATTTGGCTATGTTTTTTGAAAACAGACTTGAAGTAATGTATAAGACTAACTTATGAGATAACTGTATAATTTAAATACCCTTTTTACAAGTATAACTTGTTTTATTTAAACGTAAGTAACTTTTAAACACTTAAAAGTATGAAAATGCAACTGTTTTTCATGTTGATTTACCTGAGCGTATTTCAAGCATTCAGCCAGAATAAAATTTCAGGAAAAGTAAAAGATGAAAAAAATAATGCAGCAGGTTTTGTAACTGTTTCATTATATAAATCTCAAGACTCAACTTTTATCAAAGCAACTCTCTGTGATATTAACGGGGTTTATAATTTTGAAAATGTTGTAGAGGGTAATTATATTCTTTTGTGTTCAATGATTGGTTATCAGAAAACATATTCAAGACCTTTTGAATTAACTAAGGCTTCCGAAAAAAGCATTGAAATTCAGATTCTACCTGAATCTAAGTTGCTTCAAGAAGTAACCGTGAATGCAAGAAAGCCTTTTTTGGAGCAAAAAGTCGATAAATTAGTTGTAAATATTGCAGGAACCCTGAGTTCAATGGGGCTAACTGCCTTAGAGGTCATGCAAAGAGTTCCGGGGCTTGTTGTGATTAACGACGGGGTCTCAATGGTTGGGAAGTCAAGTGTTACTGTCATGATTGATGGACGATCTTCAAAATATACGGACGTAAGTATGGTATTGCGAACCCTACAAAGTAGTAACATAGAAAAAATTGAGGTTATCTCTAATCCATCTGCAAAATTTGATGCCTCTGGGGGTGGAATCATAAATATCATTATGAAAAAGAATGCCAATTTAGGCACAAACGGGTCATTTTCTTTGACAGGCAAGGCATACCCTTATAGCCTACAAGTTGGTGAAACTAACACAAATCGTTGGTTTACTGCTTATAGTCCAGGTATATCATTGAATCATCGTAAAGGGCAATGGAATCTTTTTGGAAATTACAATTATTCAAACAGATATCAATTTGAACAAACGGAGCTTAATCGTTTTATAAAAGATAATGTTTATTCACAAAAGAATTTTAATCCATCTTCAAATTCCTCCAATAGTTTGTCAGCCGGAGCTGATTTTAGCTTAAATAATAAAAATACTTTTGGTGCATTAATTTCATGGAATACTCGGAATGAATTAGGTGATTTTCAGAATTTTACCCAGCAACGTTTAAAAAGCAATAATGAATTAATTTCAGAGTTTTCATCACTAAATTCCCAAGAAACTAACCGTACAAATTATGCTTATAACTTAAATTGGAAACATAACTTCGATTCTACGGGGCATGAATTAAACATTGATTTTGATCAAGGTGTCTATGATATTAATAGTAATAACAACTTTCGGATTCTTTACAAAGAGAATTTGGGGACAGTTACTAAAAATACGCAAACAGTTATTAATCCTGTAAATTTCAAGACATTTAAAGTAGATTATTCCTTACCATTCATCAATAACCAGAAAATTGAATTGGGTCTGAAGTTGAGCGATGCTAATATTGATTATGATTTGAAATTTACTCAAAATGAAGTAATTGATGTTCTCAAAACGAATCAGTTTCTATATACAGAAAAAATTAATTCAGTTTATTTGACTTATTTTAAAAAATGGAGAACATGGGATTTGCAGATTGGTATGAGAGCAGAACAGACTATCGCACAGGGTAATTCGGGAGGAGTAAATGTTTTGGATAGAAACTATTGGCAACCATTTCCCAGTGTATTCATTTCTAAAAAAATGGGAGAACACTTCACCCTTATTGGTACGGTGGGAAGAAGATTGAATAGACCAAGTTATCAACAGCAAAATCCATTTAAGTTTTTTATGGATCCTTTAACGTATCAACAAGGGAACCCACTTTTACTTCCTGAAATGATTACTTCTTCTAAACTTGGCTTAGTTTATGATGGTCTTCCATTTTTGTCAGTAAGTACAAATAATACCAGTGATATTATTATTGATGCCCCCCGACAAGAGGGGAATATTACTTTCACCCAGTCTCAAAATATTGCTTCATTGAGCAGTACAGTTTTTGAGGTGAATTTTCCTTTAAATTTTGGAAGCAGGATTACAGGTTTTGGAGGTACCCAAATTATTAAAAACCATTATCAGGCGAATTATTTGAATGAAAATTATGATGTCAGTAAGTGGACTGTGGGCGGAGCAGCACATCTTTTCTTTAAAGTTTCAGAAACCGTTTCAGCAGATTTACATGCACATTATATGTCTCCATTTATTCAAGGATTCTTTGAAGGACAAGAATCAGGGTATCTGAGTTTTGTAATTGCGAAAAAAATGTGGAACAATAGAGCAAGATTAGCCTTTGTTTTGAACGATATTTTCTATACAACCAATGTAACAGGCAATATTAGGTTCAAAGATATTGATTTGCAATATAGACGTTTGTCTGATTCACGAGACGCTCGTCTCTCTTTTAGCTACTCTTTTGGAAATAGTATTCTTAAATCAAATAGAAATAGAGTTGTGGGTTCAGAAACAGAAAAAAATAGAGTTAAGTAACTAATAACATTCTCAGTTAAAGATATGAAAATTGTTCAAACGTTTTGGAGTTGTAAAATTGATACAATACAAGAGCTTAAAAAATTTAGGTCTGGTTGGCTTACTAATCATCACCATTACATGGGCTGGGCTCTGAGCTGTCTTCAGCTCCGGAACTTCTATAATGATGTTGAATTAGTTACTGATAAAGTAGGTAAGCAACTTTTAATAGACGAATTGGGCTTACCTTACACAAGCGTAAAGGTTGTCCTTGATGAAAAATTAGAAGGTTGTCCAAACCGTTTTTGGGCAACTTCCAAATTAGTTGCCTATGGTTTGCAGGATTCACCATTTATTCATGTTGATGGCGATGTTTTTATATCAAAACCGTTTTCACAATCGATACACGAATCTGAAATCTTATCTCAAAATATTGAAGATGATTACACCTGCTACAGAATAGCACTTGATGCTGCTTTGGACTTTAAAAGAGAAATCCCTACTGAAATATTATCCCAAAGAAGTATTAATAATAAGCCTTTAGCCTCCTGTATGGGAATCTTTGGCGGAAATAATATTGAATTTATAAAAGACTATTCCAGTAGAGCAATGGATTTTTCAAAAGAATTTTACTCTGATTCTACAGATGAAAATCTGCCTTTCTTTAATACATTATTTGAACAAGAGTTAATGCATAGCATGGCAGATATTAAGAAAATACCGATACAATATTTTTTTGAAATTGACTCAAAAAAATATAACAAGTTTAACTTTGATGATCCACTATCTAAAATCAATTTCAGAGGAAATAACCAGTACGGGTTCGTTCATTTAGGAGGCTATCATAAACGTGAATATCTAAATTGTCTAAAATTGGCGTTTGTTTTGAGAACTCGCTATCAAAAATATTATAAAAGAATAAATCAAGTTTTAGGAAAACGGAATCATTTAAAACTATACTTTGAACCTGCTCCCAGTGGAATGTTTTGAGTTTATAGATTCATTATTTTGATGCCCAATGAAATAAAGAAACCTAAAATGTAAAGTAAAAAACTAACATCCAAACGCTATATTATGAAAATTGTACAAACATTTTGGACTTGTAATGTTGTAGATTTAGCCGATTTAAAGACTTTTAGGTCGGCTTGGCTCACAACAAATCATCACTATATGAGTTGGGCCTTGAGCTGTTTGAGGTTAAGAGAATATTATGATGAAGTTGAACTTGTTACAGATTCCCTGGGGAAAGAACTTTTAATTGATGAATTAAAACTCCCATATACAAGCGTAAAAGTCGTTCTCGATGATATCAATGGTTACCCTTGGCAATTTTGGGCTATTGCTAAACTCATCAGTTATAGCCTTCAGGATAAACCTTTTATACATATTGATGGAGACATCTTTATTTCAAAACCATTTACAGAATCTTTAGAAAAAGCAGCAATAATTTCTCAAAACTTAGAGGTGAATTTTGATTGTTATCATTCAGCAATGAAAGCAATCATTAAAACCCAAAATTACTTGCCAACAGAGATTAAAGATTATTTAAGCCAAACGAACCATATATTAGCCTCAAATATGGGTATTTTTGGAGGAAACAATATCGACTTCATAAAACAATTTTCCAAAGAAGCACTACACTTCGCACAAGAATATTTTACCTATGCTTCAGATAAAGACTTTCAGTTTTTCAACTGCGTCTTTGAGCAATTTCTCCTTATTTGTATGGCTCAAAAAGCTAAAATAGATATTGATTATTTTACGAAAGATACTGAACAGTTCTCGGATTATAAACCCATATCTCAATTCAATAAAATGGGGTCTAATGACTTGAATTATGTACATTTAGTAGGTTCTTTTAAACGACAACTTTCTAAATGCAATACACTTTCGTCCGTTCTCAAAAAAGAATACCCCGAGTATCATAGAAGGGTTAATCAAATATTGGGAGAAAAAACAAAATTGCAGTATTTCATGGCACAATTTAGATAAAAGCATGAAGCTGTTTAAACTTCCCATTTCTATTATTAATTATTGTGCTTTCTATTGGTCTGAAATTTTGAAGCATAGCCGAACTACGTTGAAAAGTTATCGGGACAAGAGATTTTAAATGACTTTATTTTAGTTGAAAGTGAAAGTTCAAACAGCTCCCATCATGAATTTATGGGGTTTCAGATAATATTTTAAGGTATTTACATAATATTTTATTAGAAAGCTATCCTTTTTATTTCCTTTGAATCAGAAAAAATGGCAACTATTACATTGATAATTCATCCCGCTACGAGCCATTTGAATTCGACCTTCAAAGTTATGAGGAGTCTTAAAGATTTGGGACACCGAATAATTTATATTGATGTTACAAATGGGTCAATCATTGATATAGTTGGGAAACAAGGTTTTGAAGTCGAACCAATAGGTTTTGATCATTTTCCCAAACCTGACGTTAGAAAGTTAGCTCAGTTTAATATTTATGGAAAAATAAAAAAACATTTTAATTATCTATCAAGAATTGATAAGTGGATTCTTGAGGAAGAAATCTATGATGAAATCATTGATAGAATCAAACCGGATTTGCTAATTTTAGATACACATTATACAATTGACGCAATTTTGTTATCAAAGTATAAAATTCCCATGTTTTTTTATACGCTTTTTGTACCTATGACCAAGGCTTTTAATGTACCAGTGTGTACTTCATCCATGATACCAAATGACTCTAAGTGGTCTCACTGGAAATCAAGATGGACTTGGATTAGACATAGAGTTAGGTTATTTCTTGAAAATGAAATTTATATAAAATTTTTTTCAGTAAGTTTTGAAGAAAGGTTAAGGATTTACTCACTTACAAGTTTGTTAGCTCAAAAGAATAAATTTCCTTTAAGTGAAGTAATAGAATTCAATAAGGCCTTTCACATAGGATTTAATAATTTGCCTGAAATTGTGGCAATTCCAAAAGAATTTGATTTTCCGAGAGACAAACATCCTAATCAAATTAACATCGGTTCAGTAGTGGATTTGAACCGATATGAAAAAATGCCTGATAATGAACTTCGTTTTAAAGAATCTTTGAAAACAGAATCTGGACAAGTACTTATCTATTGTTCACTTGGCACGCTTGCGGCGATTCAATATGGAAACCCGCTTCACTTTTTCAGAAAAGTTATTGAAGCTTTTGGAAGCAACAATAAATACAGGTTAATTCTTTCGGTAGGTGATAAACTAACAGAAAATGACTTTGAAAACGTACCTGAAAATATTTTTATTTTTCAACGAGTACCACAGTTACAAGTGTTGAGGCATGCTAATATGATGATTACTCACGGTGGAATTTCTTCTATTGTAGAATGTATTCTTTTAGGAGTTCCTATGTTGGTTTATCCATTGAGTAATCGTTTTGATCAACCAGGAAATGCCGCCAGAGTTGTATTTCATAAAATTGGGTTAAGGGGTAAAATAAACTACGATAATTGTAAAAAGATAAAAAAGAAGTCTGATTCAATACTTTTTGATTTATCATACAAAACAAATATAGAAAATATGAAATCAGCGATAACGACTAATAACGACTTTAATGATGGAATAGATCTTATCAAGTCAGCACTTACCCAAAGACTTTCATCAATTTATTAGAATCACCTGAAATAAAAATTTTGCTAAAAGGAGTTTTCAGTTTGATAACGTATATATATTGTCGTTAGCAATTTTTTGTATTCATCCATCTCAAAAAATTAGATTATTATGATTAAGTCAGAAAATACTTTTGTTGAAGTGCTTCAACATCATGCACTCCTCAATCCCGATAAGAGAGCATATACTTTTTTAACTGATGGAACGGATGAAGAAACTCATATTACTTATAAAGAGCTTGACTTTAAGGCAAAATTAGTAGGTGCTAATCTACAGAAAATGGGACTGGCTGGTGAGAGAATTTTGTTACTTTATCCATACGGGCTTGATTATATTGTCTGTTTTCTGGGATGTCTTTATGCTGGCTCAATTGCAGTACCAGCATATCCAATTCGTAAGAATCAATCTCTTAATAGAATCGAAAAAATTGTGAGTGATTCGGGTGCCAAACTTGCCATGGTTCACAATAAAGTTGTTGATAAAGCCCAATTTGAAACTTCAAATATTCTTAGAGGTATTGATTTATGCTCTTTTAGTGATTTTGATGATTTGAGTTTAGTTGAGCAATGGGTATCACCCAAAGCAAACTTAGATGATGTAGCTTTTCTTCAATATACCTCTGGCTCAACGGGAATCCCCAAAGGAGTAATGATAACTCATTTAAACATTCTTCATAATCAAGAGCAAATCCAGCAGGGTTTCGAGTCGGATTCAGATATGGTGGGAGTCATTTGGTTACCTCCTTATCATGATATGGGTTTGATTGGTGGTATTTTACAACCCATTTTCACAGGAGCGTATTGTGTATTCATGACTCCAGAGGCATTTATACAAAAGCCTATCAGGTGGTTCAAGGCAATTTCTAAATATAGGGCTACAACCAGTGCAGCACCGAACTTTGCCTATGATTTATGCGTAAAAAATATAAGTATCGACCAAATGGAAGGAATTGACCTCAGTTCTTGGAAGTTAGCAAGCAATGGGGCAGAAACTGTTAGGATGGAAACAATGCAAAGTTTTGCTGAAAAATTTGGTTCATTTGGGTTTAAAATAGAAAATTTTTACCCTTGCTACGGTATGGCCGAAACTACATTGTTGGCAGCTGGTGGTAAGGCACAAACATTGCCTATTGTAAAATATTTGAATAAAGACAAAGTAAAAGTTAATCAAGTTTCTTTCGTAACTCAGAAAGAGGAATTGTCCAGAGGTTATGTGAGTTGTGGAGACCCTTTTTGTCAACAAGAAATTGTTATTTCCAATCCTCATACTCATGAAAAACTTTCAGAAAATTGTATAGGAGAAATTTGGGTTTCGGGTAAAAGTATTGCTAAAGGGTATTGGAATATGCCAGAATTGACAGAAAGTGCTTTTGGGGCTACATTAAGTGGATTTCCTGATAAAAAATATTTCAAAACAGGTGATTTAGGGTTCTTGAATGAGGGTCATTTATACATTACGGGTCGAATGAAAGATATGATGATTATTCGTGGCGTAAACCATTACCCTCAGGATATTGAGCTGACCGTTGAAGAAAGTCATCATACTCTTAGGGCTGGTTGTGGAGCGGTTTTTTCGATTGAAGTAGAAGGAGATGAAAAGCTAATTGTACTTCAAGAAGTTGAACGTGTATATACAAATAATATTAACGTTGAGGAAGTGTACCAAGCTATCAGACAAGCGGTTTCACTTGAACATGGTATTGTGCCTCATGCAATTGTATTGCTCAGAGTAATGAGTATCCCTAAAACATCCAGTGGAAAAATACAGCATAGTGCTTGTAAAGAGGCGTTTTTGAACAAAGAGTTAAATGTAATAGCACAGAAAATTTTTGCAAGTGAAGCAGAGATAAATGAAGCTCATGCCCCAAAAGTAAATTCTATTTTAGATGCACTGCTTCATACAAATAATGAAAATCAGTATGAATTGATGCTCAAATACTGCCATAATTTAATATTTGAAACAATCTTATTAAATCCTGAAAAAATCCCTCTTAACGCATCATTTATTGAAATGGGATTTGATTCGTTGATGGGTATGCAGTTGAGCAATAGAATTGAAAGAGAATTAGGAATTCCAATTGAGATACGTGAGTTCTTAGATGGTATATCAGTACAAGAATTAGTAAATCTTTTAGTGAGCAAAAAGAATAATAAATTTATGTTGGGGCAGGTACAACCTCTTGAAAATGAAATAGATATAGAAAACCTTTCATCAGAAGAAATTGAGAATTTATTAGAAAGTTTGTTGTCTGAACAAGCAGTTTATTAAACACGAAGGAACTCAATTACAGATTCTTTGCATCAAAAAATATAGAAGTGTATCATTTTAATCTATTCTCGTGATAAGTAATGAATCCCATTCAAAATAAGCCGTTACATACCAAGGATATTGGTTCAAGAAGTGAATTTTTACGAGAAGATAAGTCTGAGCTTATCAAAAGGCTTCTGGCTGAAAAAAGAATGAGAGAGAATGGTTTGCAGCGAATGTCCTATAATCAAGAATCTCTATGGATTATCAATCAAACTTTTGAAGGAAATACTGCTTACAATGTGGGCTTTGCTGTTAAAATTACCTCAAAATTTGATGTAGAAGTTTTTAGAAAAGTTTTTCAAGAAAAAGTTGATTTTCATCAAATTCTTAGAACAAATTTTGTTATTCAAGATGATGTACCATGTCAAAAAATTAATACTCATCAAGAGGTTATCATTCATCAAATTGAAGCTTCTGGGTGGACTCGTGAAGATGTCTATAAAAGCCTAAAACTAACATATCAACTTCCCTTTGATTTAGAAAATGAACCCGTTTTCAGGATTCATGTTTTCAAGGTAAATGATGATGAAACGATATTGTTATTGAATTTTCATCACATTGCAGTAGATGCTTACTCATTAGTTTTATTGGTTCAGGAGATTTTAGAATCGTATGATTCATTTGAAAATTTTACATTGTTCCGAAACTCGCAAGTTGATGAATCATACATAAATTTTGTAAAAAAACAACAACAAATAATCTTAGGAGAGGAAGGAAAAAAATTAAAGAAATATTGGCAGAATCAATTATTAGGAGAAATTCCTACTCTTAACTTACCAAATGATCAACAACGCCCTGCTTTACCTTCACTCTTTGGAAATAAGATAACCTTTGAGTTAAACAGAGGTTTGTATTTGAGCCTAAAAGCGTTTTCAAAGGCTAATAATTGTACGCTCTACACTACTTTGTTATCCATTTTTCAAGTTTTTCTTTATCGAATTAGTGGTCAGGACGACATTATTGTTGGCTCTCCTGTTTCTTCTGGTAGACTTAATGCAAATTTCTCAAAATCGATCGGGCATTTTGTCAATCTACTACCCATGCGTGCTGATTTTACAGAATCGAAAGATTTCGTAGGTTTCTTGAAGACTAATAAAGAAACTATTTTATCGGCTTTTCAACATCAAGAATATCCTTTCCTACAATTAGTTAAGGATTTAGACTTACCAAGAAATACCAATGTATCACCTGTATTTCAAGTCCTTTTTAATTATTTAAATTTAGAAGGCGTTGGGGAAATCAAAAAGCTATTTATGCCCAACCCCAACGAGGAAGCCTATTCGTACAAAAATTTAACCTTAATACCGCTTGATTTACCACAATTAGAAGGGCAATATGATACTTCTTTAGAATTGTGTGATGATGGAGAGAAAATGGTTGGTTTATGGAAATATAATACCCAATTATTTAGTCATGAAAGAGCGGAGCAGTTGTTATCTTATTTCCAAAATATTCTAAATGAAATAGTTGAAAATCCAACTAACAATATAGACGATTTATCGCTTTTAAATCCTGAAACACAATTAAAACTATTAAGTCATCATTGTCATACGTTTCGGGATTATAGTTTTGCTTCAACCTTGGTGAGTATGTTTGAGCGGAGTGTTGCTTGCCACCCTACGTCAATAGCTTTAA
>JALONS010000423.1 GCA_025454855.1 Arcicella sp. | reverse complement strand
GTTGTATCTTTTGGGGCTGTACTTGAAAGCTGTTTGTTTTTAATTTTAGTGCTATCGGTTTGTTGGGCTGTTAAAACATGGAGAATATTGAAGAAAACGAAAGCAGTCAGTAATATTTTTTTCATTGCGTGTTAAAATTAGTGAGCGAAAATAAAGTTATGGTATTAAAATGATTAAATATAGTTTGTTTGGTTTTAAAATGTAAAGCATTGTTAATTAGATGGTTAAGTATTTGTTTTGGTGTTGGAAGGAAGTTTGATGACAATTTCAAACCAGCTTAATTTTGTTCTCTTGGGGTGTTCTGCTAATTTTGAAGATACTTAATAACATCAAACCAAAAAATTAACAGCAAATTTATGGCATTATTACAAAATAAGGTTGTTTTAGTAACGGGTGCATCCAGAGGAATCGGAAGAGCCATTGCTTACAAAATGGCACAAGAAGGAGCAAATGTGGCTTTTACTTATCTTTCATCCGTTGAAAAAGGGGAGGCTCTTGTATCAGAATTATCCTCATTTGGCGTTAAAGTGAAAGGCTACCGTTCTGATGCTTCGGACTATAAGCAAGCCGAAGAACTGATGAATTCAGTAGTGGCAGATTTTGGCACAATAGATGTATTGATAAATAACGCTGGTATTACCAAAGATGGTTTACTCATGCGGATGACCGAAGAGCAGTGGGATGCCGTAATTCAGGTAAACCTTAAATCGGTTTTTAACCTAACTAAAGCAGCAACAAAACCCATGATGAAAGCCAAAATGGGTTCGATTATTAATTTGACTTCGGTGGTGGGTATTCGTGGAAATGCAGGACAAGCCAATTATGCGGCTTCAAAAGCAGGAATTATTGGTTTTACAAAATCAGTTGCTTTGGAGTTAGGCTCAAGAAATATTCGTTCAAATGCCATTGCTCCAGGTTTTATTGAAACCGAAATGACTGGCGAACTCAACGAAGCTGCTACTGAAGAATGGAAAAAGTCTATTCCGCTAAAACGGGGAGGACAAGCCGAAGAAGTAGCTAATGCGTGTGTTTTCTTGGCTTCGGATATGTCGAGCTATATCACTGGGCAAGTGCTACAAGTGGATGGTGGAATGCTTACTTAGCAGCTATCAGTTATCAGTAAACAGTTGTCAGATTTATGGATAACTGTTTGTTGATTATTTTACTGATGATTGATAACTGTTTACTGATAACTGTATTTATGAAATTTGATTTTCTTTTTCAATCTTCTCCGTGGTTTATTCCTCTTTGTTTACTGGCAGGAGGAATCTACGCCTTCGTATTATATCAAAAAAGTACTAATTGGACTAAGTCGCAAAACTACCTGCTGAGTGCCTTTCGGTTTTTATCCGTAAGTTTACTTTGTTTACTCTTGCTTAATTTTTTGATAAGACAAATTACACAAACCGTTCAAAAAAAGACGGTTGTTTTTGCCATTGACAATTCGCAATCTATGTTGGTAGCTGGGCAAAAGAATTTGACGGACTTATTAGCTCAGATTACAAAATTGAAAGAAGAATTGACGGATGAAGAATACAATGTGGCATTCGCAACTTTAAACGATGAACCCAATCAAGCACTTGAGAATCTGAAGTTTAATAAAAAAACAACCGATTTGTCTGGATTGCTTTCGGGAGTAAAGAATGCTTATGAAGGAGAAAATCTTACCGATGTAGTGTTAATTACGGATGGTATTGCCAATCAAGGGGTTTCGCCCGCTTCTGATAATTTTAACTTTTCGGTTCATACACTTGGCTTGGGAGATACCATTCCCAAAAAGGATTTAGCCATCAAAGCCATTTACGCCAATAAGGTAGCCTATCTTGGGAATAAATTTCCCGTACAGGTAGATGTATCTGCTTACGGTTTTTCAGGGAAAAGTACCAATGTGTATTTGAAGCAAGGAGGAAAGATTTTAGACAAACAACCTTTAGTTTTTAAACAAAATGATGACCTCAAAACGGTAACGTTTAATACGACAGCTAATCAGATTGGGGTACAGCATTTGGTAGTAGAAATAGATGTTTTGGGTGGTGAGTTTTCATCCAAAAATAACCGTCAGGATGCTTACGTAGAAGTAATTGATGGAAAAGAAAAAATATTGCTGTTGGTACTTGCTCCGCATCCCGACATTAAGGCTTTAAAAAGTATCATTGATAAAAATGAAAATTACGAATTAGACGTAAAGATTTTGACCGAAAATGCTAATCCAGATGTTTCTTCAAAAGCGTATGATTTGTTGATTTTACACCAATTACCCGATTATTTCAATTCTTACGCCAACGTATTTAAGCCGATTATTGACAAAGGAACGCCCACGTTATTTGTATTAGGGAATCAGTCGGGTACAACTTACTTAAATCAGTTGAATCAGGTATTACAAATTAATTCTCAGGCTGGACAGAATGATAAAGTGACTGGTTTTTATAATCCAAACTTCAAAACGCTAAATTTTGAGGCGGATAAACTCAAAATTATCAATGATTTACCACAAATATCTGTGCCTTTCGGGGAGTTTAAATTACTGCCGAATTCAGAAGTAATTTTGTATCAAAAAGTAGGCTCAGTGCAAACGCAGAAGCCTATTTTCGTAGTCAATACAGGTGCTAAAAAGTCGGCTATATTTATGGGAGAGGGGCTTTGGGCTTGGCGTTTGGAAGAATATCAAATTACTGAGAAACAAGAAGTAGTAGATGACATTATTTTGAAAGTGCTACAATTTATTTCTGCAAAAGATGACAAAAGAAAACTGCGAGTTTATCCCATCAATACAGAGTTCGTTTTGGGTGAAAAAGTTGTTTTTGAAACAGAAATTTACAATGCTATTTATGAAAAACTGTATAATTTGCCCATCAAATTAGAAATTAAAGATGAAAAAGGCATTGCTCGAAATTATACCTACTCAACCTCTCCTGAAAATACTAAGTTTGAAATAAGTTCGTTGCCTGCGGGGGTGTATCGTTATCGTGCCAG
>JALONS010000128.1 GCA_025454855.1 Arcicella sp. | reverse complement strand
ACTGATAAGGAAAGCATAAAAAGTAGAAGAAAATTGGCAGGTTGGAATGACCAATATTTAATCCAAATGCTCGCTAATATTTAGATGCGTTTAACCTGTATATTAAAAGAAATTTGAAAAAATTGAAAGAACTTTTAACATTGTAACCATGAGTAAACCTCCACATCAACAGCATCAAGAAGAACGCCAAAAATTTCAGGTAGAAAGAATGATACTTTTTACTGATGCCGTATTTGCCATTGCCATTACTCTACTGATTTTGGAGATAAAAGTTCCGAATTTAGATTATGAAAATCTATCCAATGAAAAACTCATCCAAGCTGTTTTTGGATTTCCCGGATTTATTACTTGGATAGGGTTTATCATTAGCTTTTGGGTAATAGCCCTTTATTGGATTGACCATCATCGAACGTTTGCATACGTAGATAATTACGACGGAAAATTAGTCTTTCTAAACTTGCTATTTCTGCTGTCTATTGCCATAATGCCCTTTACGTCAGCTCTTTATAGCAAATACATTGACTATAGTTTTCCTACCAAATTATATTGCTTCAATATTGCCCTGACGGGTTTTGTAAAATTATGGATTTGGTATTATGTCATTAATCCTACAAATAAAATTAGCACTAATCCTATCGACCACGTTAAGAAACGTTATCATACCCTACGGTCTTGGGTAGCTCCCGTAATTTTTACTCTAACAGGTTTATTGGCTTCTTATACCAACCTCACCCGATTATTTTTCCTCATTATTTTTGTAGTACAAAGTATTTTAGGATTTTATTTTGAGCGAAAATATGGCTTAAAAGAACGTTTTAAGTAGCGTTAGTTTAGTGAAAAGAGGCATCCACAAAACAAGAAGTCATCGCTTATGACGATGACTTCTATCAAATATTTAAAAAACTACTTTTTCTTGCGTCTTGCTTTTTTGGCTTCAGTTAATAATTTTTTGGCTTCATCTCGCTGGGTTGCCTTGCGGTCGGTATCATCAATAACTTGTTTGAAATACTCAATGGCAGTATCATAATCTTCTTCTTGTGATGCTATTTTACCCAACGCCAACATCGACGACCAGTAATATCCCGAATTGGTAGTTCCCGTATTTTTAGCAAATTCAATGGTTTTATTATAGTATTCTTTGGCGGTTTTGATGTCCCTGTCGTAATTATAAGCATAATACGCCAAAATATAAGAAGCATACCGCCCGCTAACTCCTTCATAACCAGGGTAATGCTCTGTAATCTTATTCAAAATGCTTTTTGATAAGGCTTTTGCCTCATTCACCCGCCCCGCCACAAAAGCACTTCTTGCGTGAAAACGCTCAAAAAATGGATTATCTGGATAGCTTTCGTGAGTGTATTTTGCTAAATTTAAAGCCTTATCATTCATATTTTCAATGCCATAAATTTGGAGTAAGAAATAACGGGCTTCCGTTCGGGTATAAAAAGCATTATAACTTACTTTTTCTAACTGACTGATTCCCTTAGGTTTATCACCTTTCGGGAATAACCAAAGTACAGGACGAAGCAAAGGGTAGTTTTCTTTTACGTAATGGAAATAGTAGTTATACAACCCATCACCAAACATTAGTTCTGGACTAAAATCTGAAAAACTCCTTGATTTATCTAAATATTTTAGAGCATTTTTAGCGGCAAAAGTTGCTTTCGACCAATGTTTGCGTTCGGAGTGTAAACGTCCTTTGAAAGCATAAGCGGCAGCCATAAAAAAAGCGGCTTCGGGGTTTTCGGTATCATCCCAAATCTTCATGGCTTTGTCAATACTTTTATCCATGTATGCCAAACATTTTTCATCATAAATGACGTTTTCAGTATTAGGCACAATTTTCCACCATTCCATTAAACCCAACAAAAATTCGGGTAGTGGATGGTCTGGATGCTTTACTTTCAGGTAGTTAAATTCTTTTTCCGCTTCGTAGAATTTAAAATTGTACATATGATTGATAGCCTGTGTAGCCTCAATTTGAACCTCATTCGTCAGTAAAAGCATTCCCTTCGAGCGTTCTTTTTCGGCTTTTTCAGTATCTTTCCACCATTGGGCGTTGCTCATAGGTATAACATTGAGCATAAACGAGCAAACTGCCAATATTTTGATAATAACGTGAGAATTTAATACCGTTTTCATTTTTTGAATTCCTATCTTTTTATGCAAATTTAACGAAAACCTACGGTAAAAAGTATTTTTAAACTTTGTACGATTCTCACGTTTGCATAGATACTGGGTAAATCTATGACAAAAGATAGATTATCAAAAAATAAGATGCTCTTAGGTGTTCGTTCAAAATTAGTTTATGATGTTCTTGGAATAATTTTTCGAGAGAATTATCTAATTTTTAATGATTACCACTGATGGCTCTTGCACCAAATATTATACCCTACTAAAAATAAAACAGTCTCAAGATAATGTATCTTGAGACTGCCAAAATGTTGATTTTTATTTTCCTAAAAACCTGTTCCAACTGCAAATGCTCTTACAGAACTTGGTAAATCAGCCAATTTAGTAGCTGCTCCAGAAGTAAGATTGATAGTGTATATTGATGAAGTATTACCTACTTTTAGGGCTGCATAAGCAATGCCACCCCGACTGGTAATATCAAAGCCTCCTGCGGTTTCTACGTTGATTCCCAATGCCCCGACCTCTACCTGTGTGCCGTTGTTTGGGGGGTCTTGTTTGGTTAGTCTATCAGTTGTAGCGTCTATATTGAATAATATTGTAGTAGTTGCTCCAGCAAAATTATTAGTGTAAGCTGATGCCGAAATATTAGGTGTTCCCGGATTTAATGCACCATCAACAGCAGCGATTGCTCCCGTTTCAGGATGTAAACGCAAATTTTGTCCTGTTCCACTCACACAACGAATTCTATCAACGGTTGGGTTAAAGTCAAAACCAAAAGAAGTACCCGATAACGTAGTAGCAAACGGAGCTGTACCAACAGCCGTTGCCGCCCCCGACGATGTGTTAAGAACATAAAGGCGACTGCTACTTCCCAAACCGTATAATTGACCTGTGGCGGGGCGGAAATCAATGCCTAAAATCATTTCGCCCGTTTGTAAGCCAGTGATGGTTTTACTTACAGGTGTACCAATATTCAGTGGATTGAAAATCAATAAATTGTTAGTTTCATCAATCGCATAAGCTACGGGTGATGTTGGAATGGCTAATCCTGTAATGTTTCCAGTTGGTAAATTACCTAATTTCGTTAATTTCCCTGTCATTAAATCTACTTGATGTAGCTCCCATTTTCCAGCAACCATTACGGCTGTAAGAGCCACGTCTCCGACAGGACTAATATCAAAACCTGCCGACATAGTAATATCTACGCCCAATGCACCCACTTCAACCAAAGTACCATTATTAGGAGGGTCTTGTTTGTAAAGTTTATCAGATTTGGGGTCAATATCATATAAAAGAGTGGTAGTTACACCCGCTACGTTGTTGGTATAGGCAACTGATTCAACGGCTGGGGAAGTTCCTCCATTAATTGTTCCATCGGTGGCTGCCACTGCTCCCGTTTCAGGATGCAAACGTAAATTTTGCCCTGTATTGGTTACTAATCTAATTCTATCGACGGTTGGGTTAAAGTCAAGCCCTACGGCTGTTCCACTGATGGCTGGATTGAGTGCAGTTGTACCGATAACTCTTGCCACGCCAGTTTCCTGATTGATAACGTACAGACGACTTTGAGAGCTTACGCCATATAACTCGCCAGTAGCAGGACGAAAATCTATGGCGGTCAAAACATCATTTGACATCAAGCCTGTAATAGGAGTGGTTGCTGTTGCCATTTCAGAATTCATGGCATTTATTTTTAGCAATTGTTTCCCTTCAGAAAGAGCATAAAAAGTTACGTCAGGCTTAGCAGGACTAACTGCGGCATCATCTTTTTTACAAGATGAAACAAGAGAAGCCATTGCAAAAGCAGAGGCAGCTATAAATAAGTTGATTTTTGTTGATTTCATGTATAAAATCTTTTAAGGTTTAACATTTTAACCCTAAATACGGAGTATGTGGAGATTCGGTTTTATAGAGGGTAGAAAATCCTGTAAATAAATTTCTTACTACCTAAAGATTTTTTTAGCCAAAGCCTATTTCTTACTTTTGTTGAAACTGAATTAGCATTTATGAAACCTACCATTCAAGTACACGATAAGCATTTTGAAGTTTTTATTGAAAAATCTGTTATTGAAAACCGAATTAATGAATTAGCCCAACGGATAAATCTGGATTATACCGCCAAACGCCCACTTTTTTTAGCCATTCTCAATGGCTCATTTATGTTTGCGGCTGAATTGATGAAATCTATCACAGTAGCTTGTGAGATTACCTTTCTGAGGGTATCGTCGTACCAAGCCACTGAATCATCGGGGAAGGTTCATCAAATTTTGGGATTGTTGGAAAACATCAAAGACCGTGACGTAATTGTGGTAGAAGACATCGTGGATACGGGCTTAACAATGGTTGAAATAAAGCAACAGTTATTAGCTCAACAACCTGCGTCACTTTCAGTGGTTACATTATTTCAAAAACCCGAAGCTCTGAAGCAACCCATTGATATTGAATACGTTGGCTTTGAAATAGAAAATAAGTTTGTACTGGGTTATGGCTTAGATTATGATGGATTGGGAAGAAACTTAGGGGATTTATACGTGCTATGTTAATGTTTTGTTAATACATACTTTCTCAAAAAAAGGGTCGTTTAAGGTAAAACTAAACAGATAAAACCAATGAACAATCTCATTAAAAGTCTCGCTATCAGCTCATTAATTATTATGAAATCATTTGTGATGGATGCACAACAAGTCGTTATGGAAAAACCGCTCGTGAAAAAAATTGAAGTTACAGGTAGTGCCGAACAAGAAGTTTTGCCCGATGAAATATTCGTAACTATCTCACTTCGTGAATATTTCAAGGATAAAGACAATAAAAATAAAGTGGATATTATGGTGCTGGAGAAGCAACTCCAGAAAGCCGTCGAAGAAGCGGGTATTCCCAAAGAAAACTTTACCATTGGGGCAATGAATGGCTACCGTGAATGGTGGGGCAAAAAGAAACCTACTTCGTTTTTGGAAAGTAAAAGCTATATTTTGAAAGTACCCAATCTGTATAAAATTGATGGAATCATCTCGAAGGTGGATGAAAAGGGTGTTAATTTCACGAATATTGACCGCTATGAGTTTTCCAAAATAGAGCAACTACGCAAAGATATTAAAATAAAGGCTCTGCAAGCGGCTAAAGAAAAGGCTAAGTATTTGTTGGAAGGCATTGGTGAGCAATTGGGCGAAGCCATCGACATCATTGAGATTGATAATGGCTACACACCCGCACCCGTATATGCCAACGTAATGATGCGGTCGGCGAAGATGGACATGGCAGCCGAAGCCATGCCCGAAAGTACCATTGATGTTCAGAAGATAAAAGTACGGTACGAAATCAAAGCCATATTTAAAATAAAATAACCTGAAATACACATAAATTGTAGCACGATTCCGTAAATCGTGCTATTTTTGTTTATTACCAATTGTACTCAACCCAAAGCTATGTTTTTAGAAAAAGATTTCACGCAGATTCACGAATTAGGGATTGACTTAGAAACTGTTTACCAACAGATTAACGATTTTGAAGAAGGGTTTCCATTTATGGCTTTACAAAAAGCCGCTACGCCCAACGATGGAGTAACCCAGTTATCAGAAGAGCAATTAGCAGAGTTTAAAACGTTGTATGAAAGTAAAGTAGCTAAACTTACCCCGCTTAAATTTGTACCAGCCTCGGGGGCGGCTACTCGGATGTTTAAATCGTTGTTTTCTTTTTTAGAAGAGGGAAAATCTGATAAATCTACAGAACAATTTTTTGAAAAACTACCTGATTTTGCTTTCGCCGAAGACCTCCAAAAAATTCTTCCCGCCAATGCCGATAAACAAACCATCGCTGATTATTACTTGACCAGAAAAGGTTTGGATTATGGTTCACTTCCGAAGGGGCTTTTGAAGTTTCATAAATATGAAAGCAGCTCACGCACGGCTTTAGAAGAACATTTAGTAGAAGGGGCAAATTATGCCAATAACGATGGAAGTGTAAAATTACACTTTACCGTTTCACCCGAACACTTGAGTCGTTTCTTGAAATTATTGAGTAAAGTTGTGCCAGATTACGAAGCAGCTTATAACGTTAAATACGATATTTCTTTCTCTGAACAACGCCGTTCTACCGATACCATTGCGGTAAATATGGATAATACACCTTTCCGTGAGAAAGACGGTTCGTTACTTTTCCGTCCTGCGGGGCATGGGGCTTTATTGGCAAATCTAAACGATATTTCTGCTGATATTGTATTCATCAAAAACATTGATAACGTAGTACCCGACCGTATCAAACAACCAACTTTTGCATACAAAAAAGCTCTGGCAGGTGTTTTGTTGAAATACCAAGACCGTATTTTCGACTATCAGTATCAACTGAAAGAGTGGGCTTCAGAACCTTTGTTGTTAGAATTATCGCACTTTTTCGAGGATGAACTTTGTGTACTTCCTCCTATCGGTTATGAAGGATTTAATCATAATCAAAAGGTGATGTATTTTCAGAAAAAACTGAACCGCCCACTACGAGTATGCGGTGTGGTAAAAAATACAGGCGAACCGGGGGGAGGTCCTTTCTGGTGTAAAAATCCAGACGGAACGGTTTCGTTACAAATTGTAGAGTCGGCTCAGGTGAATATGGATGATGAAGCCCAAAAAGCCATTTTTAATAACTCAACTCACTTCAACCCCGTTGATTTGATTTGTTCGATGAAAAACTATCGCAATGAAAAGTTTGATTTATTAAAATTCAGAGACCCCAAAACGGGCTTCATCACCCAAAAATCCAAAGATGGAAAAGACCTAAAAGCCCAAGAATTACCAGGGTTATGGAACGGTTCAATGGCAGATTGGAACACCATTTTTGTGGAAGTACCATTGATTACTTTCAACCCCGTAAAAACGGTTAATGACTTGTTGAGAGAAGAACATCAATAAAAGGGTAATAATACGGGATTTTAAATGGATAGATTGAGAATCCCGTATTATTTTAAACCCGTTCCAACTAACCACCATGAAAAAACGCCATCAAGTCTTACTGGTTTTATCCATTCTTTCTGTTATTACCTTCCTCGACCGCATTGCTATTTCTACCGCAGGTGAAAGAATTACTAAAGACTTAGGGCTTTCAGCCGTTGAATGGGGCTGGATTTTGGGAATTTTTACATTATCTTATGGTATTTTTGAAATTCCAACGGGTTTACTCGGCGACCGCAATGGTGCGAAAAAAACGCTCATTCGGGTGGTTTTGTGGTGGTCGGCATTTACCGTTCTTACGGGTTTTGCTAATAGTTTTTGGTTATTACTCATCGTCCGCTTTCTCTTTGGTATGGGCGAGGCAGGGGCGTATCCCAATACTTCCATTGCTCTTTCAAAATGGTTTCCTGCCAATGAACGTGGACAAGCCCAAGCGATTATCTGGACGGCTTCTCGACTTGGGGCTGGGCTTACACCACTTTTAGTAATACCCATTCAGCAGCATTTTGGTTGGCAAATGTCTTTTTATGTACTGGGTATCATGGGCGTTCTGTGGGTTATATTTTGGAAATATTGGTATCAAGAAAACCCCGAGGAGGCTACCAATATTACCGAAAAAGAAAAGCAAGAAATCCTTACTCAGCGACAAATAAGTTCTCATGACACCCAATTACCTTTGCGTAAATTGCTGAATAACAAAAACTTGTGGATTTTGATGGCAATGTATTATTGCTATGCTTCGGGAGCATACTTTTTTCAAGGATGGCTTCCAAAATATTTACAACAAGGTAGAGGCATCACCGAAGAACAGTTAAAATACGTAACCTCTGCTCCGTTTATTTTGGCGGCTTTAGGATGTTTTTCAGGAGGTATTATCAGTGATTTTTTAGTGAAAAAATACGGTAAAACGTGGGGCAGACGCATCGCTCCGATGATTGGTTTGGGTGTATCGGGCATATTTGTCATTATATCAGCCCTCACCGTCAATAATACACTTGCCATCATTCTATTGTCTATCGGTATGATGTTTATGGATATTACCGCACCCGTTTCGTGGGCAGTAGCGATGGATATTGGTGGTAATAGAAGTGGCTCAGTATCAGGGGCAATGAATACCGCAGGATTAGCGGGTGCGTATATCAGTACCGTCAGTTTTGGTTATTTAGCTACTAATTACGGGTATCATTTTCCCGTTTTGCTATTAGGAATTATCGTGATTATTGGAGCATTTTTATGGTTAAAAATTGATGCCGAAGATGTTTTAGGATAGTTATTCTCTGAACTATATACATATTGTCGCAAATTCAATTTTGTTCGTTTTACCTCACCCCCGACCCCTCTCCGATGGAGAGGGGTCGGGGGTGAGGTTTTGCGACATCAAGTATATAAGTCCATACTATTTTTCCAATACATACACACCCACAAACAGCGTATTAATATATTTTGGATGAATTCCCAGTTTTTTTAATCCTTTCAAGACAATAGTAGTAGTAGGATAAAAATGGGTTTCTATCAGCTTAAAACCATATTTTTTTAATCGTTTCGTGAAAACCTCTTCGCTAATAATCGTTTGCGTATATTGGTAATAGGCAGGTTTTTGAAAAATCATAAAAGCCTTTTTTTCCATATATCTATACCAACAATCCTGATTAGGCATGGATACAATCAGTAAACCGTTGGGTTTTAATGACAGAGAAAACTGTTCTATAACCAACTCATAATCAGTGATATACTCTAATACACTTGAGCAAATGATGGCATCTTGATTTGCATAATTTTGAACATTTTTGAACGGTAAAACCTCTTGATAAAATGAAAGCAAAGGCGTATTGGTGCCATAAGTACTCTTACAATAATCAATCATTTCGCTCGAACCGTCAATCCCAGTAACTGTACATTCTTTCTTGGCTAAATACTGACTAAAAACGCCAGAACCGCAGCCCGCATCTAAAATTTTCATCTTGGGTTGAAGGTACTCATCGAAAATGGTAGTAAACACCCTAAATCGTTCTATAAATTGAGCCGATTTATGATATTTCTCAGCAAATTGAGTAACCTTTTTACCATGAAAATCAATGGCATTGGGTGTATTTAGGTGGCTTTCAATTTCACCGATGAGCATTTGTAAATGTTTCTCTTTCGTAAAATTTGATTGAAAATAGCGAAATGCCTGATTAGTAATTCTTTGATAATCAGATGTATTACTCATAAAATGCAATATCTGTTGAGCAATTTTCTCAGGACTATCAGATGATACAAAAACCCCAGTTTCATGATGTTGAATCATCTCCGAAATACCTCTAAAATCAGTTGCTAATACCAAACATTTGTACGCCATTGCTTCAATAATGGCAAGTGGTTGTCCTTCGTTAATATAGCGGGTTGGTAGCACAAGAAAATGAGCCTGTTTGAGTAATTTTATCTTTTTGTCTAAATTAACAACTCCATGATAATCAATATTTTGCGATAAATTATGAGTTGAGATGTAGTCAAAAAAGTATTGTTTAGCTTGTTTTACATTATTAAAATATTGGGCATCCTGATAATGAATAAAATCACCGCAAAAATCAGCTTTTACCTCTAATCCATAACGATTTTTGAGTATTTCAGTAACTTTTAAAACCTCCAAATAACCTTTAGATTCTATAAGATTTGATAGAAAAAGAAGTCGAATTGGTTTTTGTTTATTTAATACTTTGTCTTCAATATAAGGCTCTTCCAAACGCCAAGCTAAACCATTTGGAATGACCTTTATTTTGGGAAATAAGGTCGGTTCAAAATCAAACATTTGTTTCATTCTTTCGGATAAAACGATGATTGAATTGGTTTGTATCAGCATTTTACGAATTACTTTCTGTACAAAATGCGTTTGTGCAAAATAGAAACCATCGTAGTTTCCTCCGTGAATATGTACGATAATTTTACTTCCCAGAAACTTGGTCATAAAAATGATTGGCAAGTCCCTCATAAACCCTCTGGAAGATTGTGCCAGCGTGAGATACACCACTCTTCTCTTGCGTAAGAGTTTGAATATTAAGCGAATAAGTAGAATCAAATAGACCGTAACCTTGAGTAGAACGTGGATAATATGAGTACTTCTCTTACCCGAAAGGGTTAAATACGGCACGCCCATTTCATTAATAAGTGATTGAAAAGCAAGTGTTTGTCCGTTTACAGGGTGTGGTAAAATACCAATAAGTAAAATATCTTTCTTATTCATAACCAAGGTGTAAGTGGTTTTTCTATTTGTGGGTTCAAGGCGTGGTTAAGGCAATCAACTACATATTTTGCTACGATTGGAATGCTGATTTTTACATTGATTAGAGCAATATTACGTCGGATAATTTGCTTCTCTTGTTCCGTTAAATTCAGGAAATGAATCAACCTTCTGGTGAGTGATGCTTGATTCTGTGCTTGAAAAATCCATCCATTTTGTCCTTGTCTCACTAATTCTTTCGCTCCGCAGCTATCCGAAACCAACACGGGCGTACCACTCAAAAGTGCCTCATTTACCACCATTCCCCAACCATCAAATACCGATGGTAAAATCAATAAATCAGCGTTTTGGATGTGTTCAGCCACTTTTTGGGGCTTCATGCTACCATGCACTGTAATGATGTGTTGCAGTTGGTTTTGTTGAATAAATAGGCGTATTTCTTCGGATAAATCGCCTATCCCAATGATATGCAAATCAAAATCGGTCTTTGGGTCCGAGATACTTTTTACACTGTTTAATAAAGTAAAAACCCCTTTTCTCTCGATTAATTGACCCACAAAAATCAAGGTTGTTTTGGGGTTAGCAGTTTGCCTTTCAGTTGATTTTTGAATGTTTCTGAAATAACCAAAACGATAAATTTTCGCAGGCTTCACTCCTAAATTTTCAAAAAAATCAGAAGCAATATTTTGGCGAAGGGTTTTATGAGTAATGTAAAGAGTACCTTAGTGAGCCAAGAACGCTTTTTTAATGGATTGGGAGCTTCTGAATAAATCAAAAATTGACCCCGAAAAATATTTAGAAGTATAATGACCCAGAAGAACGTTCTCTCTGCCCAAATACCATTAATGATATGAACTGCGTTCCTGTTTTTAAAAACATAAGCGGCTATTTTCCAGACACTTAAACCACGATTAATGATTGTTGAAGGGTATTTCGTAGAAATGGTGAAATCCCAACTTTGTTTTTTTCGTAGTTCGTCCTGCGAGTGTGCGTATATGACCTCAAAATCTGGATAATACTGGTTTAGTTGTTCCAATAAATCGTGTTGGTGAAAACTGGGAATGTTCATCCATATACGTAAACTTTTGTTCGTCATGCCCTCTTTTGCTTTAAGATACTGAAAATATATACCGCAAACCCTGGCATATTATACACCCATAAGAACATGAAAATAGCATTTAAGCCATCTCGATAAATTTGTACGGAAATAGCGGTAAAATACAGGTACAAGAATAAGTTGGCAGATTGAGGATGGGTATGCGTGACATTTTTGTACCAACGAGTAGAATATTTAGCTAATAAAAATGGAATGAAAAAAATCCCTAAATACCCAAAATTTGCGTAAGATTCACCGTATAAAGTAGCAACTGCCCCTAATTCTCGCAGATTTCTGTTGGTGGTTGAAATATCCGTCATCCATTGCATTAAGGAAGGTTTATTTTCCCAAAATTGACGTGGAATGGGGGCTAAAAATAATGTTAAATAGGTTGAACCGTAATAATAACCACTGCTTTGTTCAATCAAGGTAAGTGTAGAAGCGTACATATCTAAGAAAGAGAAATCTGCATTTGCCCCTAATGCCAAACTTTCTCCGTATTCACTTGAAAACTCTATTAATTCAGTAATGGTAGCTCCTTGTTGAACCAGTTTTCCGATGTATTTCATGGGTAAAAATACTACCACGCCAAATAGTATCAGGAAGACAATTTTTAGCGGTATCCATTTTTTTTGCTGGCGATATAAATACAGCATTAATAAAAACACGCAGGGAATTAGAATTCGATAACGATGCTGTCCTTGAAAAGTAAGAATAAACAAGCATACACCAATTAATACTACACTATACTTTTGAAAACCTTTTATAAAAACGATTATTAAAAGGCTCAGAAACAACCAATTTTGAGTGTTCACGAGATAGGAGGAATCTTGCCATGCTCCAAAATCTGCTTGATTTTTCCCCAAGAATGGAATGTATAATTGTGAGAAAATACCCCAAATACCCAAGGGAATAGTGAAAAAAAGAACATTTCTGACAACACTTGAATCTAATAAAATGGGAGAATCAACCCTATTTTTATTCACTTTCCGATTCATTTCTAAAACCCAAGCGATAGTCATGGCAATAAAACCAACATCAGCTAATAGTACGGCTTTTACTAATTCATGGTTTTGAATTTCTGAAAAATAGGATGTTTGTTCACTCAAAAAGACTTTTGCTCCGAGTATTAGAAGCCCCAACCTACTTGTAAAAACAAATAGGTGAAAAGTTAAATACGTAGTAGCAGGATGCAGGATGGACAACTTACCGTATTTAAACAACGTGAAGGTACACAAAACAAACACCAGTAAGTCTGTGTAAAAAGCAATTAGAAGGCTTTCAAACATTAATTTTTTTAAGTGGTAATTATTCGATGGAAATTGTACAAATAGCTGATTTTTAAGTTTTTAGTATTTTTAAATCACTAAAACTAACAGCTAAATCTTAATCCCTACCGTGTAGTAACTGTTGATAAATTTCTAATACTCGGGTAGTATAATTATTTTCTTGATTTTCCTTTATAAATCTATTGATATTACTCACTAAACACTGCCGATAATCTTCGTTGGTACATTTAACAATTGCTTCTCGTAGAGCCTCCACACTTTGTATTTTACACACAATGCCCACTTGAAAATGCTCTACATCATCTTTATTCCCTACATTCTCAGTGATAATTACGGGTATTTTACGCACCAAAGCCTCCGAAACAGCCAACGAATAGGCTTCGGTAAGGCTGGGTAGTACCAAAACATGGTAACTTGGCAAAAGCTCCATAATTTTTGAGTTAGGTAACTTTCCTAAAAACTTAATATTGGCATCATTAAAGTAAGATTTGAAAACTGCTAATTGAGCGGTTTCTATCTCGCCAATCATCTCAAGACAAAACGCTGTTTCGGGCAGTTTCCGAAGACATTCCAATAAATAAAAACATCCTTTTTCAATCGAAATTTTACCGATAAAGACAATCCTAAATACTTGTGCTTTCTTCCTTTGGTGAGTAGAACGGATGAGACTATCGGGAGGTTTTAATAAACCGTAACCTGCTGTAAATAGCTGTTTGTCAGGGAAGTATCGTCTATAAATGTCTGCTAAATAAGTGGAAGGGACAATCAGATTCGGAGCATTTTCTAAACAAGCTAAATCTCTTTGACTACTTTTAACAAAGTGCGATTGATGAATGGATAGCCCGAATTTATCAAATTCGGGAGCTAATAGTTCCTGTACATAACTTGGATGTGCCGCATATACATCTGCCAATAATTTTGTGTTAGGATTTTGTTGATGAAAGCGAGATACACTTTGTTGGCAATAAAAAGACCAATAATGAATAATATCAACGGGCTGCGTTTTTTGAAGAATTTTAGCGTAGAAATACTCCGCAATTTGGGTTTCGGTTTTGTAATAATCAAATGTGATTTTATCGCTAAGAAAATATAAAAGGCGGTGAAAAAAGGTGAAAGCATACGAAATATGCACTTCTTTGGCAACAGTTTTAGCGGAAGGTAGTAAAAAATAAGGGATTGTATTCCGCTTGAAAACGCCAAACGTGTGGAGTTCAACTTGATGTTGAGGAAATTTCTTCAGTCCTTCATACAGAAAAATAGAATGGTCAGGACGAGCCATTAGTAGGATATTCATTGTTTGGTTTTTGGTAGAATGTTTTTAGCCACTTCAGGTGGTCTATTATCTCGTTTTTAGATGTAAAAAGTAATTTTTTGTACGATAGCCCTTTCCGTTGAGACAAAATAATCAATCCTAAAAATTGACTAAAATAAGCTAAAGAAATAGCCGTTGCTACACCGATTAACCCATAATTTTTAATCCATAAAAAACTAAAAATAAAGGATATAACCATTCCAATAGCCTCTACTATACTAATCACTTCAGGGAAGCCCATTCCTTGAATACCTCCTCCTAACACATTTTTCGCATTGATAAAAAGGCTTCCAACGATGAGAATTTGGCAGATTATTACGGAATCAGCATATTGCACTCCAAATATAAAAGGAATTAAGAAAAAAACACTTATTCCAAAACAAATATGCAATAAAATACTGATGAGCCAATATTTGTTAAAATAAGAAATTATCTCTTGGTGCTTTTCATGAAGTATTGTTTTACTGGCTACCACTGGCAACATTACGTATTCCACTGCATTGGCAAAAATACTCAGAAAATTGGCAGCACTTACGGCAATGGTGTAAATGCCTAAATCTCGGCTATTCAGGAAAAAACCAATAAGGAACTGGTCAATCCGAGCGTTTGCTAATTGAGAAATATCTCCCAACCAAACCTTAAAGCCGTAATGAAGCATCTGCTTTGCCATTCCTCCATCATACTGATACGCCAACGAATGAAGTATATTTTTATACAGTAAAACGAGTGATAAGATAAGGTGTAAAAATTGTACGGAGAGTTGTAGATATACCAAATGCTGAATGTCGAGTGTGTTTAGAAGTTTTAGAATTATGATACCTACGCAATAGCCCGCTGGTACAATACATTTCAGAAAATTGGTGATTTTATACAAAGATGCCCCCAGAAGAATATGTTGGGCATACATTCCAAATAACCCAAAGGGTATAGTGAGCAAGTGCAGATGAGCAAGGATTAATGAATCCGTGTGAAAATCTCTTAAATAAAAAGTAGTCGCAAACCATCCAATACCGATTCCTACTATACTTTGCAAGAAGCCAAAAGTGAAAACGGTACTCCAAATGACCGTTCTATTGGCGGCGGGAAGAGCGGTAAAAAACACACAAGCTGCCGATAAACCTATATTAACAACATACTGTAAAATAGAAGGAATGAGGATAATAGCAGCAAAAACTCCTCGTTGGGTAGGTCCCAGCCAACGAGCTAAAATAATTGAGCCAACCAATCCGAGTATAGTAATCAGAAGGTTGGCTCCAATATTTTGTATAATAGTTTTGAATTTCACTTATTGATTTCTCTATCCAGAAAAGCCCAATTCTTTATAGTTTCTTGCCAACACAATAAAGATGCTAAGGATTAACCCCAAGAAAGCAAACCCCAACACCATTACAGAACGTTTGGGTTCTGACTTTTTTACAGGAATTTGGGCGGGTTCAAGCACTTTAAAAATGGGTGTTTCACGATGAACTTTAATTTTAGCTTCCTCCAATTGTTTAGCAAGTTCTGAATAAAGATTATAAGATAAATCAACTTCATATTGCAGTTTTTTACCCTCATCTTTGGCAATATTTAAAAACAAACTTTTGTTTCTATCTTGATAACTCGAATAAGCAAATAAAGCATTATCGTACCTGCGTTTGGCTTCGTAGAGGCGTTCTTCCAAAAACTTTATATCTTTTTGTGTTTTTTCAGTTCTATACTTTATAACATACTGGGTTAGATAGTCTTGGGCGTACTTTACAATAGTAGCCGCAATAACAGGGTCTTGCATTTTTGAGGAAATGGTAATAACACCTGTCTTCTTATCTAAAGTTGCCCCAACTCTTTTTTGTAAATCTTTAATTATTTTATCCTGTTTTTTATCTAATCGAATTGTCTGGGAAGGAATAGTTTGAGCATTAAAGCATTAATTTTGGGCATATCGTCATCATCATCGTTTGATTCTCCCAATATTTTAGTTATTAACTCTCGCTTTTTATTTTCTTCCAAGAAATTAGCCATCACCATTTGTTTCTTGTATTTGTGAGCATACACTTTCATATTCATCACATCCATCAAGAATGGCGTACTTTGTAAAATATTAGGATATAAATCTGGACGAACAGCTTCCGAAGAACTCATACTACTCAAATCTACCCCTGCCAAACCAGCTAAAGATTTGAATTTACTAAGACCACCAGCAGCATCTTTAGAATCTAATTCTGGTAATATTTGTACTTGTGAAGAGTATTCATTGGGCGTATTAATAGCAATAAATACACCCAAAACAGTAGCTATTATGGTAGAAACCAGTACTGTCCATTTATTTTTAGTAATAACCTTGAAAATTTTACTAATGTCAATGGTTATTTCATCGTCAGTATGTTGTATTTGATTCGTTTCCAATGGATTAGTATTTATTTTAGGGCATTAATTATATTGATAACGATTAGAGAAATAGAAGATACAGCTCCAAGTATAGCTACTTTTTCAGCTGTTGTCATTTTAGTATTACTGTCTTCTAAAACAGCAGGTACGATAATTTCAGCACCTTGCTCTACTTTGGGATAGGTTGTAAAAAGCCAAAATGTTCTGGTTCTATCTGAAAAACCATTGGCATATCTTACAAAAACCCTTCTTTTAGATGCCTT
>JALONS010000422.1 GCA_025454855.1 Arcicella sp. | reverse complement strand
TTTCCAACAGAGATTCATCAAAAATATCTTTCAAGGTTGCTTTTGAATAATCAGCATAATGAGTCAATTTTTTACGTAAAAAAGGTAATTGTTTCATTAGTTCATCACGGGTAGCCGAGGGATATTCTTTCCCTTGAACATAGTACGTGGTGATAGGGTCGAAGTAATTATTACCATCAAAATCATGAATATATACTCGGTAGGGAGTGTTGTCAGAAATACCATATTTGTGATTTAGTCCGAGATTGCCCGCCAAGAAATCGAGGTCTCCATCCTTATCAAAATCAGCGGCTTCTATTTTATGCCAAAAACCACTTTCAGCGACTTTTAGGGGCGTTTCGGTAAACTTTCCCCGATTATTTTTCATAGCCAAAATAGGCATTAGTTCGCCCGAAATAACTAAATCTTGCCAACTGTCTTGGTCAATATCCACCCAAGTTGCGGAGGTAATCATCCCTATGTTTTTCAGTTGTGGAGGCGTGACATCGTTAAATTTTCCATGATTGTTTTGAAATAAAAAACTGGTTCCCGCTTCCCCGTATTTCATAATGGTTCTTCTACCCCCCACAAAGAGGTCATTGTCCCCGTCATGGTCGTAGTCACAGGCAATTACGCAAGAACTGGGCGTATTTATTGAGGGGATTCTATCCGTTGCTAAGTTGAAATTTCCTTTACCATCGTTGATGAAAAGTTGGTCTTGGTAAAAGCGTGAGTTTATTTCAAATTCGTCGCCCCCGCTGGCAATGTACAAATCTAAGTCATGGTCGTTGTCGGCATCAAACAGTAAACAATCTCCCCCATCACCCAAAGGAATATTACTTTTCAAGGCTTTTTGTTCAAATGTGCCGTTCTGTTTTTGCATGAAAAATGTACCCGTTTTTTCTAAAGAACCCGCCACGAAAAAATCAGTTAATTTATCCCCATTTACATCTCCCGAAGTCATGGTAGGACCTTCGGTAGAAAAACGGTGGGGTAGGAGTGGTTCTAAGGCAAAATCGTCATACTTTTCTTCGGGAGATTGATAAGGAAAATCTTGGGTAAAAAAAGGCGTTACTAAGGGTTTCAAGTTGGTTTCTGAGGATAATTTAGAGGCTTTATGAATGGTAAGATGCTGATTGGCTTTGATTTTTTTCAAGGTTTGATAGCTGCCATCCGTCCAAATAATTTGTAAGGAATCCGCCTGTAAATCTTGCCCTAAACCAATCTGAATACGATAATCCTTGCAAGATAAATAACCTTTGGTAACGGTATGTTGAAAAGTTTGATGCTTATTTTGGTGAAAAACGGTTACTTTTGCCCCCAATGCAAAGCGGTTTTGTGAAGATTCGGTCAAGGAAATTTGAAGATAATTATTGAAAGAACCTTTATTCTCGTAAATGCTCGCAACATCATCAATATTATTGGTGATAATGTCTAAATCCCCGTCATTATCGAGGTCAGAATAGGTAGCTCCGTTGCTAAAAGACGGCTCATTTTGGTCGATATGTTCCGTAATATCTTCAAAGCCAATATTGCCAGTATTTCTAAAAAAACGATTGTTTGTTTTGTATTCGGGTTGTTTTTTAGCGTTCTCTTTGATAATTTTATCGGCATTGTACAAGGGCATTTTTTGTCCTAATTGGGCATTATCCGTAATAAAATCCATGTCCGTAATATCGTGACGATAGCCATTACTGATGAACAAATCTTTCCAGCCGTCATTGTCAAAATCTGCCAAAAGGGGCGACCAACTCCAATCCGTTGCAAATACGCCCGCCATCATGCCAATTTCTGAAAAAGGTAATCCGCTTCCATTATTAAGCTGGAGCGTGTTTCGCATATATTGGGGCAAGTAGCCATTTTGTACTACCAAATTGAAAGCATCATTGGATAGTGTACCCGCCATTTTTTTCCGTTGTTGATTGGTGCTGGGCATCATATCTGCCACCACAATATCTTGCCAACCGTCATTATTGACATCGGCAATATCATTCCCCATTGAAAAATGACTGGAATGAGTCAATATTTTTTGCGATTGTTCAATAAAACCGCCTTTTTGATTATTGATATAAACTAAATCATTGGCTAAAAAGTCATTAGAAATGTAGAGGTCTTCCCAACCATCATTATTCAAATCTCCAACACTCAAACCAAGTCCCCAGCCATCATCCACGATACCCGCTATTTGATGGATTTCTGTGAATTTTCCATTATCATTTCGGTAAAAAGCATCATTGGCAGAGCTACTTCCGTCTAAGATTCTACTTTCTTTGATTCTGTTAGGTTGTCGGTCATCGTTGGTGGCGTTCAAGACGTATAAATCCAAATCTCCGTCTTTATCGAAATCAAAAAATGCTGCTTGACTACTCCAGCCGTTATTATTAATGCCGTATTCTTTTGCCTTTTCTGTAAACGTACCAGTCCATTTGCCGTTTTTTACTCCATCATTGATAAAGAGTAGGTTTTCACGTTCTGACTCAGGGCAATTGCCTGATTTACAAACGTATATGTCCAGAAATCCATCGGCATTAATATCCACAAAAGTTACTCCTGTACACCATCCTTTGGTAACAATATGGGCTTGTTTAGTAATATTTTCAAAGCGTAGCGACGCACCGTTTAAATTTCCTTGGTTAAGGTAAAGTTCTGAACTCCCTTGATTACTCGTGAAAAAAATATCCACCAATCCATCATTGTTTATATCACCCGTACCCACACCTCCACCGTTGTATAAATACGAGTAGTCAATCATATTGTACTGTTCATTTTCTTGGATGGTATTTACGAAAGTTATCCCCGTTTTTTCAGCTGATATTTTTTTGAAAAAAGAAGGTTTATCTTTTTGACACCCCCCGAAACTAAGTATCAGCCAAGCGATAAGAAAATAGTGTTTTTTTTTATGATTGCTCATTTTAGAGTGGAAATATTGTTTCGTTAAGTAAGGGTTATACTTAACCAATTGAGGTTTGCAAAAGAGAAGTCCTGTAAATTGTTAATTTTTAA
>JALONS010000421.1 GCA_025454855.1 Arcicella sp. | reverse complement strand
ATTAATAGTTTGGTTTTCTTGATACACTTCACTCGAAAGAAAATCTCTTGCTGTCTTTTCGTCATTCCGTTGAATTTAAGGTAAGACCATTTACATCCCTCAAAATGCCCCAATACATCAATAATATAGATTTTGTACTACCCATAAAACAATCAAAGTGAAATAATGATTAGCAAAAATGCTTGATTTTATCTGTCGATGGACTGATTTTAACAGAGCGACAATCTGGTCTTTTTTCTCAACACAATTTATTCCGTTGTGGTTATTTTCGATGTTCGTAATTCTCAATCAATAAAATTCAATTCTTCAAATCGAAATATCTCATTCTAAACTCCTCAAATAATACATTCTCTGATTTTGCATAGTATTCGCCGTGAAATGCTAAATAATTCTGTTTTGAGTAAATTAATTTTGTAACATTAAATCTTAGATAATAACAATTATTAATATGGCAAAGAATCCTCATTTTCTTTCTCAAATGGCTCATATTGAGGTATTAACTACTGACTTGGATAAATCAGTAGAGTTTTTTAGAGATGTGGTTGGAATGGACGAAACGGGCAGAGAAAACACATCGGTTTATCTCAGAGCTTGGGGAGATTATTTTCATCATACATTAAAACTTACCCAAAGCGAAAAATCAGGACTTGGACACATCGGTTGGCGTGCCGATAGTGCCGAAGCACTCGAAGAATGTGTGACACATCTCGAAAATTTGGGTGCGGGTTTAGGTTGGGTAGAGGGTGACTTGGGTCACGGAAGAGCTTACCGATTCAAATCTCCCGACGGACACACCCACGAAGTTTTTTGGGATGTAGTTTGGTTGCGTGAAACGGGCGAACGTGGCAGTATCTATGCCGACCGTTATGCCAGTAATCGGAAGTTAGGAGCAAATCCACGTCGGTTCGACCACGTAACCTACATGGTTGCCAAAGGTAAATATGCCGCCGAAAAGGCTTTTTGGCAGACTTTCGGTCTGAAAAATCCTGATGAAATTCGTATTTCCGATGAAATCCCACCAATCGGCGGACTTTGGACAATCGGTAATCTTTCGCACGATATTGCTGTTTTTACCGACCCCAATATCGAAGAAAATCAAGGCGTATTGAATCATATTTGTTGGAATGTTGATAGCCGTGAAGAAGTACTGATAGCCTTAGATTATTTCATTGAGAAAGGATACAAAAGTGTAATGGGAGCCCCAACTCGCCACAAAGCCGATGAAGGTTTTTTCATTTATATCATCGACCCAGGCAGTGGTGTTTTGTTTGAATATTATGCTTGTGCAAGACTTGTTTTTGCCCCTGACCACCTCGATGTTCATTACCTAAAAGATAATCCAAACGATGCTTGGGGAAGTTCAAATCCATTTGCTGAAATGGCAAAAGGTAAAAAATTGGGTCTTTCGGAAGACGGAACCGTAAAACCAGCAGACATATAACGATTTGGGATATATGGGGTATTGGTTACTGGTAAACTTGTCACTGGAAATCAGGTGAGATAACAATTATCAATTTCAGTCTTCATCCCTTGGTTTTTGTTGCTTTTTTAGAAAATTGATATACCCGTTTAGCAACCTACCGCAAGTATCAACTTTGGTTTTAAGTTCGATTAGTTTACTTTCAGAAATGTATTTTTCATCGAAAGCAGTAATTAGATGTTCTAAGGTCTCTGTTAAAGAAGCTCTTGAAATTCTGCAGAATTGGATGTTTTCTTTGAAGTAATATCTTCCATAGCCTTCTGCGATATTTGCTGTTATACTTCTTGAACTTCTAATGATTTGGTCAGTAAGTTTATACTTTTCGTCTATGGGAAATTCATTTTTTGTAAGTGAAGATATTGAAATTCTTAACTGGCGACATTCTTTATAAACTTCAAGGTCAGTAAAACTTTGATTTTTCATAGATAGAAATATAACGTTTTGAAAACTGAAATTACAAGTATTTTTTCACTGGATAATAAGAAACTGAAATTATTTAAAGGCCAGTATACCAATAACAAATTTACCAATTACCAAACAAATGTGGCATTATTTTCCTGGGCAGTATATGCCCTCATATCAAGTAAATAGAGCATTGACCCAAGCCCATTATGGCGGTGGTGAATTTGCCGAAATCTTAGAAGTAGCGGGTGAAATTGACCCTTCAGACCGTGAGAGTTTCAACCGTGCATGGGTAAAAATGGGCGATAAAGTTTATGACAAAGCCGAGGTTTATGCCGCTGCTGGTCAGCGAGTTTCTGCCCGTAGAACTTACCTCAGAGCATTCAATTACTTACGTACCAGCGAGTTTTTCATGACTTTGCACGATGAACGCAAAATACCCTATTACCTCAAATGCCGTGATGCGTTTATCAAAGCTACTGATTTATTCGATGAACGACCAATTACAGTTGATATTTCGTTTGAAGGTTCGTTTTTACCAGCCTATCTTTTCAAACCAAGTGGCGTGAAAAATCCACCTGTGATGGTGATGTTTGGTGGCTTAGATAGTTTGGCAGAAGAATTATATTTCGGCATTGCACAACACCTCAACGAGCGTGGCATTGCCATGATGGCGGTTGATGGGCCGGGGCAAGGAGCTGCACTTCGCCTCAATCACATTCATACTCGCTACGATTATAATGTGGCTGGTTCGGCAGTTTTAGACTATATCATAGAAAATTTGGGTGAACACGTTGATACTTCTCGTGTAGGCATCGGAGCCGTTTCGATGGGTGGCTACATGGCGGCTCGTTGTGCAGCTTTTGAGCCACGTTTCAAAGTTTGTATGATTTTCGGAGCGGTTTGGTCGTATTATGATATTTGGAAAAACCGCCCAGATAACCACCCATTGGCCGAAATTGTGCAACATATCGTAGGAGCAGACAATATGACCGAAGCACGTGAACGCCTGAAAAACTTTACGTTAGAAGGCGTTGCCGAGAAAATTCAATGTCCCACTTATATACTTCACGGTGAAGATGACCGCCAAAATTTTGTAGAAAATGCCTATAAAACACAAGCAGCTCTCACCTGCGAACATCATATGGAAATCATTCCGAAAGATGAAAGTGGCTCGGCTCACTGCTCGGTAGATGACTTCACGAAGTCGTTTAATATGTACGATTGGATTGAGAAGAAGATAAAAGAATAGAAACTGGTAACTGGTTATTGGTTACTGGTAATTACACTGTCTCGTCCTAACATAGGTTGACAAAAGTATGAGACCTTAAACTTGATAAAATACAATTTTTTATTTTCATTATTTATGCTCGGGTTTAACGA
>JALONS010000420.1 GCA_025454855.1 Arcicella sp. | reverse complement strand
GGATTTTTATGTTCATGCCCATTGTGAGCGAATGCTATCGTCCACTCATAAGTAAGGTTATTGGTAGGTGTTTCAGCATCAGTAACATTAGCGGCAAGGCTAAGTGCATAATTTTGATTTGCAGGAATAACATTGATATTATCCAAACTGGTACTACTAATGGTGGGCTCTGTATTATTAGCATATACATATACTGAATCCGTAGCGGATAGTCCAAACCCGTTTTGGTCAGTTACCTTCAATTTTACCTTATAAACTTGCTGACTATTACCCAAAGGAGTAAACAAATGATGTGGGGCAAGTCCAGTGCTAAAAATTGTATTATTATCAACTGTCCATTCATAAGTTAATGAGGTCCCCTCGGGGTCATAAGATTTTATCCCACTGAATGCTACGGCTAATGGGGCAATACCATGATTTGTATCCATTTCAATTTTGGCAATGGGTGGAGCATTCTCAGGAGCATATATAAAGCGTCTAATCTGGTCACAGGGTAGAGCATTACCCGTTAAGTAATACATTGCATCTTCAGTAGGATTGTAAACTGTTCCCAATACAAAATCAGGTAATTGGGCGAAATTCTCAATACTTTCAGGTTCGTAATTCGCATTGAGTTTCATTACTTTTATCCATTTTGAACTAAAATCTGTGAAAAATAAAGCATTTTGGTATTTGGTAGGATAACTTGTACCTTGATAAAAATCACCTAAAATGATGGTTGAACCAACAAAGGGGTCTCCGTTATTTTCATAAGGAAATTGGGCGGAACCCAATTCGATTTTGGTATTCTGATTCAGAAAAACATTAGCCGCAGCAGCCCACTCCCGATATTCGAAAATAGGTTTTCGATAAGAAGCAGGCAGATAAGCGGGGTCATCATAAGTATTCAAATTATCTTCATCAATACCTTCGTAATAGGGCCAACCAAAATTTTGATTAGGACCCGTTATTGTATTTATTTCCTCTCTTTTAGAACTACCCACATCTCCTACTACGATGATTCCGGGATTAGCTTCTTCTGGAGAATGCCCACCCGTATTTGGAATTAGAGTCATTCGAAAAGGGTTTCTAAACCCCTTTGCCCACATTCTTGACTCTGCAGAGCGTGGACTACCCGAGTTATACAAAGGGTTTGATGAAATACCATCTCCGTTAGCAGGGTTTATACGTAAAACCTTGCCATTGAGTGCATCATTCATTTGGCAGCGATAATTCCCAACGTTTTGTGCAGCAGTAATAATTCCTAAATCAATGGCTTCTTGATATGAACCTTGATAACCAATATCAGCACCAGAACCTCCATCACCTGTTGATATTAATAGCGTTCCATCATTACCAAATAACAAACAACCTCCACCATGATTAGTACCTAAAATAGGGATTCCATCCGTTGGTCCAGTTCCTAATAAAATTAACTTACTATTCACTACAACTGATGTGTAACTCGGGGAGGCATTCATATCAGCCGTGTAACGAGTAACTCTCACGATTGAACCTGATTGGTCTGCATTGTCTCCTCCGTCTGTTCCGTCAATCAAAAACTGTCGGTTCACAGCGTACATCAAATAGAAATATCCGTTACTCAAAAAATCAGGGTGTAAAACGATGGATACTAAGCCTAAATCCCCAGTATTCAGCACTTCATCTGAAATATCCAACATCAAATAACGAGTTTCATTACCATTACTATCAAATCTTACCGCCCATACTTTTCCCCTTGCTTCAATAGCATACATTTTCCCATCTTTATCAAAGGTAATACCCGTAGTAGAAAAAAGACCACTTCCAACTCCTCCTTGAACTCTGAGTTGGTCTTGAAAACCAGAAGGTTGTGCAAACAGTTGAAGTGAAAAATGGATAAATACCAAAATCAAAAATAATATTCTGCATGAAGTATTAGTCTGGTGAGTTATAGATAGTGAGGAATAGAATTTTTTCATGTTTATAAAAATAATAGTTTTTGATACAAAATAATAACACAGAATTGATATAATCACCTAAAAATGATGATACTTAGTGTATGGTTTCAAAATATTACACTTAGTCAGAAGCTACGTCTGAGTTTTAAAATATAAAACCTTTAAAATAAATTCATCCGAATGAACTAAATTTGTATGTATTTCTATTTTACAGACAAGAAAAGTTCGGTATTAGTTGTTTGATGTTCGAAGTTCGTTGCTCGAAAATCATATCATTAATATCGAATATCTAAAATCAACCATCGAATAAAACCCAGTATAATGATAAATTACATCACCAAAGCAGTAACTAAACTTTTCGGAACAAAGTCTGAACGTGACATTAAAGAATTAATGCCTTACGTGGAAAAAACGAATGCCGAGTTTTCAAAACTGCGTAACCTATCCGACGAACAACTCCGTCAGCAAACGGCTGAATTAAAAGAAATTATCAAGAAAAATTTAGCTAAAATAGATGCTGATATTTCTGACTTGAAAATGGAAGTTGAAGCCAATCCAGAGATGTCGGTGGATGCCAAAGAAACTATTTTTAATCAAGTGGATGCACTTGGGCTTGAGCGTAATAAACAATTAGAAGTTGTTTTATTAGAAATTCTTCCCCGTGCCTTCGCCATTGTCAAGGAAACAGCCCGACGTTTTACCGAAAATAAGAAATTAGAAGTATCGGCTACGGTACATGATAAATTTATCGCCTCGAAAAAGAAAAACGTCGAAATCGTGGGTGAAACTGCCATCTGGCATAACAAATGGATAGCAGCGGGTAATGAAATTGAGTGGAACATGATTCACTACGACGTGCAGTTAATCGGTGGGGTTGTGTTACATCAAGGTAAAATTGCAGAAATGGCAACGGGTGAAGGAAAAACTTTGGTTTCTACCTTGCCTGCGTTCTTGAATGCACTGGCGGGTCAAGGCGTTCACTTAGTAACTGTAAACGACTACCTTGCTAAACGTGACTCTGAATGGAATGCTCCCTTGTTTGAATTTCATGGTTTGACCGTCGATTGTATTGATAAACACGA
>JALONS010000127.1 GCA_025454855.1 Arcicella sp. | reverse complement strand
ACTTGAAGCCGAACTCGTCAAAGAGTTAATCATTATTTGTAAAGGTAACCCAAACTTATTAAATCAATATTTCCATTCAGGTTTCGGACAATAGTGGTTCAGCACCCTGTTGAGGGGCATTTGAGCCGTACAATAGTTGAATTTTATCATCCGATTCTGTGATGGTATTGTCCCCAGAAATTACATGGCGGTAATCAGCATTAAATGAAATAGTTGCCGTTATATCTTCTGTAAAATTGAAATAACTTACTATTGTTTCCGTAATTTTCAGTTTGGCAGCATCATTAAATACATTATTATTGGTCAAATCTCCAATGGAGAAATAAGTATCGGTTACAACATCTTGCTTGGCAGAATTACCATCAAAAACAATATCAGTAATGATGTTTCCCGTTAAATCTACGCCACTGATTCCGTCTTGATATAAAGATAAAGTATTGTTGGTAATGGAAGCACTTAACGTTACGATTCGCTGTTTTAGCCATACTTCCTCTGCAAATGAACGAGAAGCTGAAAGTTTACCCGTAAGCCCTTGCGTATTTACGCCTGTTTCCGTATTAGTTGAGGTATTTCCATTCGTGTTTTTTGAAACATTATTGCCCGTATTGGTAACATTTGTACCATTGATTAAAGTATTGGTCATTTCATTTGCTAAAGACCCTGTTGAACCTGCAACACTTGTGAGTCCCGAAGAAAGATTGCCTGTCAGTTCTGCCGAATTTGAATTGCTATAATTCAGTTTACCAATGTCAATAGATTGATAATCAGTGGTTAGTTTATTACAACTCAGTAGCTTTATCCTATCATCAAATTTTAAATTGATATTCATTTTTGAAATCCTATTGGCAGGGAAGTGTAGTAAGTTTTTGGTTGTAATGACCAAGGTCTTCGTGAAAACCGTCATATCTACAATATTCAGATTGCTGGTATTGGGTGTGGATGGGAGCGATAACGAAGAGGCAACATTTTTTATAATGCTGGTACTTAATGTCTCATTGATACCTATTTGCTTTATCAGTTCTTTTTGAGCTTCGGATGTTAAATCAAATATGGTTTTTTTAGGAGGGGCAGCGGGTTTTTCTTTCTCGATTACATAGCTATTGATGCCGATACATTTTCCGATGGTATCAATCTTGATAGGAGTCATACCTGCATACCTACGAGTAAGGCGTCCGCTATAACTGCAAGCATTCAACAGAAAGGCAATTGCTAAAAGTATGAGGATGTTATTTTTTTTTAATACTGCCTTTATTAAGCCCTTATTGATATTGACCATTGAAGATGCAAGAGAATTGTCTTGTTCTGCCAATTTTATAATGCGTGCCATACCTTTGCGACCTGTATTTTCTTCTTCTACCTCTTTACTGTCTAATAGTTTATCTCCGTCTTGCTTATCGAAAAACTCTCGATTGCCCGCTATGTATTTTATTTGGTTTTGTGCTTCTGGCAGACTATCAGCAACTTGAATGGCTTTCCAGAAATCTAATCTTAAATCACTGTTGAGTACCGTAATGAATTTTGGCATAATAGTAGGGGTTAAAATTTATATAATCTGCTTTCATTAATCGAGTTATTAGATTGAAGCTGAATCACTGATAGAAGCTATCACTCAAAGCTAATTTTAAAAATATTTTTACCCTTCTTGAATATCAAATACTTATCTTTTTGATTTGTTTGTGCAAGTCCCCCTAAGACTAATTTATCCATAAAATCTTTGAAATCCAGAAAATTGACTTGTTCTTGAATAGATTTTGGTAAACTTTCATACCATTCTTCGGCTGTTTTGTATTGTTTTTTTGATTTATTTACAGGTAGTTTTAATAGAATTTCCTCTTCTTTCTTGCTTAAATTGATATTTTCGATGTCGAAAATCATTGGTATAATTGATGGGAGTACAATGCTTGCCAAGCCAGTAGTAATATCAAGGTAGGATAAAATTCCATAAAGCGAGGGTGTGATAATAATCCCTTTCAATAGGTTTTTCTTCAATATGATTTTCCAGCCCTTTGTTTTGTAATACAAATCGCTACCTGTTTCATGCGTAGTGTTTCTTTTAAATTCTTCTAAAAAAATATGCTTGGCATTTAATGAGGCTATTCCTTTGTCTGAGTCTGTAATTTCATTCCAAAAATCATTGAGCGTTTCTTCGCTGATTGATATTTCTTCGTTATCACTATTACTTGGGTTTTCTAAAATCGTTATCATATCAAATTGGTTTCTTGTGAACGGTAATAATAAGTATGCTCTTCTCTTAAAACATGGCTCAGTATTATTGGTAAGTTTTTATACTGTACTTCGGTGAGTGGAACATCATTCGTGAATGATGGATACCTTGTTTTGATGTAATGATGTATGACCTGACAATACATATCACTACACGGTGCTACCATCAATACTTTTATGGTGTTGGCTTCTTTTATTTGAAAAATCATGGCGGTGCGTGTTATGCCTTCTATTTGTATGACCATTTTTGCATAAGAAACACTCTCGTCGGTCGGGAAAACATTTTCTATGTAATACAATGGCGAAATATCAGTAAGTAAACAACTTGAAGTACATTTTTCTACAAAGAAATTTCCCCATAAAGCCCACCATTCTTGGTGGTATGCTGCACTAATAGCTATGCATCCATACATGGGGACATCGTGGGGTTTGTCTTTCAAAAAATCAATTAACTCGTCTGGATTCTTAAAGATAATATAAAAAACTATCCTTTCTCCATCCACATTTCCTGCGTAGCGAATCGCTGTAAAAGGGGTATTTGAGTTTTCAAACCATTCTTGGTCTTCTTCATACTTAAATTGATATTGTTCTTTCAAAAACAAACTGTATCTGCTTGTAATAAATAAATGTGGCTCTACGCCAACTCCTTTGATGATTTGTTCTTTTGTTTCTTGATTTACCTCTTCCACAAATAATACTACACATGGTAGGGGCGATTCGGAGAGCATAAGGGTTTCGTTCTCAAAATTCAAAATCATGCTTCTATCAAAATCATCAGGAGATTTATTGAGGTAAAGTGGATTTTTGGAGTTTGCAAAAGGGCAAAGTAAATCTAATTGGGTCAATAGTTTTTCAAAGAAGTGAAGGTGTTCATTGTCTTCGATAGAAGCAGAATCCAGTGAATCAAAATGCTGTTGGAGTTTTGTATAAATGTGCAACATGAGCCTTTTGGACAAATGGTCATTTTCCATTGCCATTAACACATTGGCATTTTCGTTGCCATTAAAAGCATCTGTTAAGAGCTGATAATCAGTCTTTTCGTCTATGTTATTGATGAATTCTTGAACACAATTAATCAAAAAATGCTCAGGTAATTTTTCAAGAAGGTACTGGAATCGTTTGTCTGGAAATTCACTATTTTTGACCGATGAAAAGCTAAATGTTGCTAAATTATTGGAAGCTGTATTGACAATGGTAGCACTCTGAAAACAAAAACGCATACAAGCGGATACTACTTGCTGTTTTAAAAAAATACTATTGATATGCTTGACAAGGTATTCGGCAGTATTGAAATAATGAAGGTATTGAGTGTTGCCTTCCAACACCGTTTCTGGAAAAGTATCATGTAGGTCTTTTTTGAAAACCGTAATACTCAACCACGTAGCATACGCCTCATGGGCGGCTCTGCACCTGCTCACAAGCTGGTGTAGAGTTTTTGTATAAAATTGTTGATGCTCTGACTTTTCTCTGGACAAATAAGCGTAGCCCTGCAACAAAAAACCATAGCCAGTGATATTATTTAGCTCATTGTGCAGAAACTCATGGATAGAAATAACACGAGAAACGATGTCGGTAGCATCGTTACCTGTGTTTACAGACCATTGGAGCTGGTTGTATGAGCCAGACTGATTATTATCTGTATAGCTAAGTAGAGATTCTATGTCGTTGTCATTAAACATCTTATTGTGGCAGAGGGCTTTAACATTATTTCACTTCAATTTTCCCCGTCATCAATTGTGGTAATAAACTGTCTCGTAGGGCGGTCAGGGTTTGGTTTTGAGATTTATTTGAAAGTACTCTTTCATTTATTGTTTTATAGATTTCATTAAATAGCCTTAGTGTTATTTCATCTGGAAAAACTATTTCAAGTTTTCTAAAATCAGTTTTATTAAATTTGGGTTGAGCACTACCTGCAATTATACTTTTTACTGAATGTTGCCCAACATCACTAATTAAATATAAGTATAGATAATTGGAAGCAATATTATTTTTTATCATGATAGCATTAGGACCAAGTGACATTGGCTTATTCAAAAAAGGGGCTCTAAAAACATCACCTGCGTTTGCTCCAACATTTGCAATGATTATTTCATCGCCGAATAGCTTTGATTTATTTCATAAGATATGCGAATCAGGGGTTAATTAATTCCCCCCAAAAAAACAGACGTAAGTCTAATTGAGTTAGGATTTCATGCACGAACTGCTGCTGCGGCCGCTCCTACTTATCAAGTTATACTATTACGTCTGCGAAGAATATAACGACTATCTTCGCTGGAATGTTCAGCGATTTAGCTCCAATCAACACGAAGGTAAAATAAGTGATGAAGAAATTATCACTATTTATCTATTTTGTGTTGCTTATGAAGAGAAATATAAGGTCAAATCTATTCACAAACATATGAGCAAATATTGGAAGAGTTGGTTTCCTACTCTTCCCTCTTATCAAACGTTCAATGATAGGCTCAATCGAATGGCGGCGGTTTTTCCTCTATTTGTGGAACGTATTATTGAAAGTCATGGTCAATTTCCAAAAGAAATGGACATTTTGATAGGAGATTCATTACCCATTATGACGTGTTCTCACAAAAGAGCGGGAAAAGTAGCCCCACAACTAACCAGTAAAGGTTTCTGTGCCGTAAAAAAGCTACATTACTTCGGTTCTAAATTACATTTACTTGGACAACGACGGTCTGCAACGATTCCATTTCCTAAAAAAGTTGGTGTAACGCCAGCTTCTGTTCATGATTTAACCGCTTTGAGTCCTGTATTAGAAGTAGCCTTAGCAGAAGCCACTTTTTTAGATAAAGCCTATTGTGACAAAACATTAGACTTAACTATGAGTAATTTGGGCAACCAACTTATGACACCAATCAAAGAGGTCAAAGCAATGTGTCCATTGCTAAAACAGTTTGATAAAGCATATAATGAACTATATAATACGGCGGTTTCAACGATTAGGCAACCCATTGAATCTTTATTTAGTTGGTTGATTCAACTGACTAATATTCAAAACGCATCATTAGTTAGGTCTGAAAATGGATTAAATATTCATATTTTTGGAAAATTAGCCGCTGGATTGATTGTATTAGCTAATTTCTAACCCCTGATTCGCATAAGTTTATTATTAGGTATCAAGTGCCATTTAATAATTAAGCTAAAAATTTCGCTTTTAATATTTATTTTTTGGTATTTTTAGCATTAATTTTGCATACAATTCGTTTATAAGTGAAAATTGAACTCATAAAATCATCCTTGCTTTCTGGAAATTATGCAACCATTTATGATGTAGTCGTAGATGGGGGTAAAACGCTTTTTGAAAGATTTATTGAGGAGAATATTGATGTTCATAAACAAGAGATAAAAAATATCTTGGACAAACTCCAAACGATTGGTAAAGAGACAGGAGCGAGATTGAGTCATTTCAAAGAGAACGAAGGAAGTTTAGGCGATGGCGTTTGTGCCATGTTTGACTTACCTGATAAGAAATTACGTTTGTATTGTATCAGATATGGAACAGAGATTATAATTCTTGGAGGGGGTGGCATTAAGCACAAACACATTAGAGCATATCAAGAAGCCCCCAAATTAGACCAAGAGGCTTCACTAATCAAGAAAATTGCTAAAGAAATAAATCAACAAATTAAAGACAAAGACATTGAATATTCTGACGATTTTATGGAATTTGAAGGAGATTTGATTTTTGAGATTGACTGATATTTCCTATTCAGAATAATAAATGTCGTGAGATATTAACCCCACAACTACCGCACTAATGGAAAACACTAAAAAAAGAGCCAGAGTATATGACAGCCCATTATTAGCCAGTCTCTTGGCTGAAATTACGCCCGAAGAACACGAGCGTACCGTCAAGCAAATGATGATGTCGGCACGCATTGAAGACGGTATGATTGCAAAAGGTTGGAGCAAAGGGGAGTTTGCTAAACAAATGGGGCAAACACCATCTACCATCAGTAAATGGTTGAGTGGTTCCCATAACTTTACGCTTGATACGCTTACGGATATTCAACGGGTGTTGGGTATTCAGCTTTTGTGTGTAGAAGACGTTAAACCTGTCGAGAAAGTATTTACAATGGTTAAATTTCAACCTCTGTATATCAATTCAAATACAAATCAACAAAAACAGTATTTGGGATAAATCATCATGGAACAAAACAAAGCACATATTGAGTCAAGTTTAGGTTGCCAAATGATAGGTATGGAAATTGTTGATTTTGAAATAAAATCAAAGCAAAATATCCAAAAAGACAAACTTGGTTTTGGTATTGAATTGAAGTACAATATAAGTCAAGATGGTAATATTGAAGTTGATATTAAGGTAATTATGAATGATGGAAATATTGAGAATTTACTTTGTAGTGTCAATATTTTGTATCATTTCTTTTTATCTGGTTATCAGGAATGGTTAAGTATCAATAATCATAAAAGCGGAGAATTACCAATAGATTTGATGCACATTATGAACGGAATTGCGGTTTCAACGTCAAGAGGTGTATTATTTACAAAACAGCAAGGTACTTTTTTGGAAGGTGTTTGCCTACCCATTATTGACCTTGCAAGTTTGCATCAGCAAGTTAATTAGAGGTGTTATGTTTATGAAACTTCAAGATACTTTTTTAGAAGAAATTGTACTACCAGTTATTGACCTTAATATTTTGCGGTCTTGATAAATAAAATGAATAAACTAAACGCCCAATGTTCGGAATTTGAACGTTGGGCGTTTTGGTTTATAGATTATGCTTTTCTTTAAACTCTTCTATCATACGATTGGCAATCCCCAGCGATAGACTAAAAGGCTTATGCACAGGCTTCGGAAATGCTTTAAAATACATCTCTTTTAACGGCTTCGCAAAAGCAGAGAATTTCTTTTTATAAAGGATAGGGGCATCCCAATAATAATCGTGTGCCTTATCAATAATCTTATCAACGGTATCTTCCATTTTTTCATTGTATCAATCTGTTCTTGCTTCAAATCAGCAATCTCCCTTTCATTTGCTGATAAGGTTTCCTCCTTTTTCGACAAGGATAAAGCGTATTCTTTTTGGCATTTTTCTAACTTTTCCTTCTCAATTTTTAGTAAATTATCAGCGGTTAATTTTGCTGTTTCAATGGCTCTTTTGTTATCCGATTTGATAGTGATATTTTCTCTTGTCAAGTTAGAAACGTTAAGTTGCAAGGCTTCAATCTTGGATTTCAGATTTATCTTCTCTTCAAGTAAATTATCCCTTTCATCCGTAACATCGAAAAAGCCATTTTCGAGAGCTTTATTCATAGATTTTACCTCTTCAAATTCTTTTAGTTTTTCCATTAAGTGTGGAGACAAATCAACTCCGAGTGCTGATGCTTCGGAGGCGTATTGTTTGTAGTCTTCCATTGGAAGCCTGAGTGAAACCACCTTCGTTGGGGAGGCATTATTTTTTGATGTTGCCATAATTATATTACGTTACAGCCTGTAAACGGCTGATTGAGTTAATGTTTACAAATATTTTTTTGGTGAAAACAAGTTTTGAAATACTGTTTTCGATAAAACCTTTGCTGTAAACAAAGGGTAAATCTTAGTTTACAGTTGAAAACCAACCGTAAACAGTTGGCAAGTTTTTGTTTACCGCAAATTTCCCTTTGTAAACTAATTGTAAACGGTTTTTTACTATCTGGAAATAGCGGTAAACAGCCGTTTACGTTGAATCCCAAAAGAAAGGGTATTCGTTTTCGGTCAGAGCCAGACTCCAAGCATCCGTTTTAATGAGATAATCCGCTAAATCGTACCCTGCGGATATTTGTTCTTGCGTTGCCACATTTTCAATAATGTTAGAAACTGTTACATCAAACCCTTTCAAGGCTAAGGTTTCAGCTTTGTCCGTCCATTTTTCAAAGGGTGTTCCGTTGCCGTTATCAGTTCCTGCATCGGGATAAAGCATAATTTTTCTACCACTCAAAGGCTCAAAACTATCAAACGAAAGGTTCATACCGCCAGAGGCTAACCAGATGATTTTGGGGTAAATAGCAGTTAAGAGAATAGCTGTCTTTTCAGATTCAACAATACCGATAGTTTTATCTAAATCGCCCTTGATTTGATGCAAGCCAAAGAAACATTGTTTCAAATGAAAGTCTTTAAACTTAGCCAGTGAATGTACCCAATGAATATGGTTGAATGGCTTTTTTACTCGTTTCCCTGAGTGAGCATCATAAAGCATTACTTTTCCAGTACGAACGTTCGCATTGTTATCAATTTGCCAAAATATAGAAGCCCCTTCCCAATGAATTGAAGTGCCTATTTTAAATTGCTCAACTAACCTTTTTCTGATTTCTTCACGAAACAAAGTATTCAAATATTCGACGAAGTGATTAGCGGCATTTCTGCCGACTGACCTATCCACCAAGTTTCTATCAATAAAAGTTGGTTCAGGTAATACAATCGGCTCTATTATACCGCAATAATTTTGAGGATTATATTCAATTTGTTTATTCTCAAAATATTGTTTTGGCGTGAAATGGTAGCCAAAATTACTTTCACGGTTGCATCGTCCAACTACATCAGGCAGATATTCTTTTTTGTTGTTATCCCAATATCGTTTGAGTGATTTATGCTTGCACTCAGGACATTGGAAGAGCTTTGTGGGCGTTGATTTATTGAGGGAAAAAGGAAAATTCATGTTTGTAAAAAGTTTTTTTTGAGATTTATCTTATCTACTCATCTAATTACTATTTAACATACTGATATTCAAGTATTTAAAACAGATAGGTTAGGTATTTTTTTACTTATGTATCTTATCTACTTTGGGTTCAAATTCTGATATAAAAAGTAGATAGGATAGATAAGATAGATAAGTTGATTTTTTAGTATCTTATCTATTTTAATTTACTGAAAACTAATTAGTTAGCTGTTAAATAGATGAGTAGATAAGATGATTTTCAATAAGTTTGAGATTTTACGACCCAATAGCCGAATTTCTGTAATTTTGAAACTGATTTTCTATCTCTTTCAAAGTATTTTGTTAAGATTTTTCCTATTTGAATATGGTTAATTTTACTGGATGGAGATACACTATTTAAGTAGGCTGTTATCTCCGTAGCCTGTAAAAACTCCTTTTTACCATAATTGTCTGCGTTGGGAATTTCAAAGTATTTTGTAATCAATTCTTCTTCAACTGATATGATTTGAAACTGAGCATTGCGAAGCTCATTTTGCTTGATTTCATCGGGAGTTAATTCCAATTCAAAACCTGATTTATAGAGGTGATATGCTTGCCTCCAAACGTTGTCGATATCTACCGCTGAGGAATATTTGAAGTCAATAGATTTAATTTGAAAACATAACCACCTAACCGAACCTGTCTCATCTGTTAAGAATTGAGCAAGGTTGGTTGAACCAATGAATGAGCATTTGCGAGTGATATTGCTATTTTTGGCATCGTAAGGAAGGCGAACGTTGATTGATGTTTTGGAAAAATATGATTTCAGAGCATTTATTTCTGCCTTTTGCAGTGTGCTGAGTTCATCCAGATTGATTAAAAAATTAGTAGCTAATAAAATTAGACCATCTTTATCTGTCGAAATATCTTCCGCAAAATAATCTTTCAAGGCAGGGGGACACAGAAATCTGCAAAAAGTAGTCTTACCAGAATTATGAGTTGAATGAACAAGAATAAATGCCTGTTTATTGAAAAAACTATCGTCCAAAGCACACCGTATGCACCTTACTAAATGTTTTTTGAAATGTTTGTCGAACTCAATTTGATTCTCAACCTTTACATAATTAGCAAGCTCCTCAATGAAATCAGGCTCGCCATCGTTATATGGTTCAAGGTTTTCAAAATACTTATTGATTGGGTCAAACTTTTCAACAAAATCGCTTTTCAAGATTTCCCTCAAATCAGATTTGGAGATTTTTACATCTTTTTCTCTGATTTCAACATAGAGGTTTGAATCATTTAGTTTCTTAAATTCATTTTTGCCTTTTTCAGATATTTCAATCTCTAATTTGATTTCATCAAACCGTAAGTCATAAACTCTCAGTTTGTCTTTGACTTTGTGGAAAAGAGTAGTTATCGCTTTTGAAGGCTTTTTCTTTTTTGGCTTTTTAACACTCTTGGGTGGTGCATTATCCAATGCTTTAATTTCCTGTTCCAAATCGTTAAGGCGTACCTTTCCCTTTGTCAGGTTTTTCGTGTCCTGTTTCATTTTGTGGGGGATTAGTAAAGCCTATTCGTGATTGTCTTGGAGGTATTGTTCCAGCTCGGAGCGATTGAAAAGCACACGCCTTGCTCCGACTTTCAAGCCTTTTATTTTACCTGCCTTGCGGAGTTTAGTGAAAGTTGGTTTGGAGATTTTGAGGAATGCCACCGCCTGTGAATAATTGAGATGTTCCTCTTTGACTGGCAGGGGTAAGGACTTAGGTTTGAACTCTTTGAGTTTGGCTTCAATGACTGAGCCAAACAACAAAGTGAGTTCATCAACTGTCAAATAAACAGCGGGTTTCTTGCCATTCTCATTTTGGAATGGTAATTTTGAAAAGCTCATTTTAGAGTGGGTTACAGGCTTATCAGTTCCAAGTTTTAGACGACGGTGGATTGACAAGCCTTTTTTATTTGATTATTAATGACAGGCAAAACTATATAATTACCCAACAGTAAACTATTACTTAGTAAAATATATAATTTTAGATAACTTTATTTTTTATAATTAATTAAAAATCAAATATTTAATTAAAAAAATAGTACTATTTTTTTAATTCTCTAATTTTTGTAAAATTATTTTTATTTTTTACTATTTCTTTATTTTGCATATTTACATCAGGTTTCATGATTTGATAAAATGATAGAAATTGATTTTCTCCTTTTTTAGATAAGTGGGTATCTCCCTAACCCCCTAATTAACTGGACAAACTCACAGAGAAACTCGAAGCTGTCCAATTAATGAAAAAAGAAGGGGTCAGTAAAACCTCTCGCCAACTTGAAATTTCGAGTACCACGCTCTACAAATGGGAACGCCATTTTGATGAACATGGAGAGAAAGGGTTTATGTCAAAACCTATTTCTAACAAAAATCCAGAACTCGAAAAGTTAAAAAAAGAGAACCACGAACTTAAAATGTTAGTGGCTGAAAAGGAACTTATTATTAGAGTTCAGAACGAACTTCTAAAAAAAAGTCCTTAGCAAAAAACATCAGACTATCGGTGGCTCAGAGTTGTATCAATTTAGGAATCACCAAAAGTTTAGTCCTCAAAATTTGCCAAATTAGTCGAAGTTCATTCTACTATAAACCCAAATTTGAGACACTAAAAGTAGGGCGATTTTTCTCAACAACCACTACGAAAACGACTGGTGGCTACGATAATAATGAACTTGTTATTGAACATATCAAGACCTTATTAGCCGAACCTTTCGTTGATTATGGGTACTTAAAAGTCACATTTTTCTTACGAGATGAGAAAAATTATATCATCAATCCTAAGAAGGTTTATCGTCTGATGAAGGCTAATGACCTTTTATGTACAGAAAAAGGCTCTCGTGAGTTCTCAAAACGGCAATGGGTAAAAGAATTAGTCCCTAAGCCAATTAAAGAATTCACCTACTTTGAATTTGATATTAAGTATATTTACATACAAGGTAAAAGAACAAATGCCCAAGTATTAACAGTAATTGATGTTTTCAGCCGATGGAATATGGAACATACTATCAAGTGGAATATCCGTCAAGAAGATGTTATTATTTTATTCGACAAAATCTTTGAAACTTACGAACTACCTGATACTTTTTACGTCAGAAATGATAATGGTAGTCAATTTATAGCTGACTTAGTTCAACAGTATTTTCAAGATAAAAATGTCATTCAAGAATTTACTAAACCCGCTACACCTGAGCAAAATGCACACATTGAATCTTATCACAGTATTATGGAAAGTGTCGTCTGTAAACGTTACGAATTCGAAGATTTAAACGATGCGATTCTTACCATGAATCTATTTAGAGAATTCTATAATTTTAAAAGAATTCACTCGGGAGTCAAGTACAAAAGTCCGTATAAATTCCTCTTAAACAGAGGCATAGATATGAAAAAACTAAAACTATAAAACTGAAAAATCTGTCCTAAAATTAGGGGGTTAAGCCA
>JALONS010000419.1 GCA_025454855.1 Arcicella sp. | reverse complement strand
CATCAATTTCGCCACTTAAAAGATTGATTATCAATGGCTCTCATGGTGCAAAGAATTCCTTCTAAATGGTCGTATTCGTGTTGGATAAGTTCAGAAAGGGCATCTTCCATTTTCCATGCTTGAGGTTGCCAGTTTTCATCTAAATAGTTAATCGTCAGTGATTTGTGTCGCTTTACTTTCACTAAAAGGTTCGGAAAACTCATACAATCATCCCAAAGTTCAAACATTTCTTCACTCAGATTTTCGAGAACAGGATTAATAAAAACGACTGGTTTATCAATATTCATATAAATCAGTCGTTTCATAATGCCTAATTGTGGAGCAGCAATTGCCCTTCCAAACTGATATTTTGCTCTAATTTCTTCCATCACGTGATGTAAGTCGGCTATCCATTCTTTTACTTGTGGTAATTCATCGATGGTTACAGGTTCACAAATTTTATACAGACGTGGGTCGCCGAGGAGGAGTAAATCTTTCAGGTTTTTCATCATTTTTTATTATAAATGATAATATCAATAAACATATTGTTGGTATCAAAGGCACATTCCATTAAATCTTTGTGATTAGCCATTTGTTTTTCAAATTTTGCCCTCTCTGTTTGGGTAAAATCTGACATAATAATGCCATGATTAGGAATAGACTCCATACGGTCGAGAAGTTTTTGGTGTGGAATGGGCCAATCATTGCTATCAGCGGTTTTTCGTGCTACTGGAATAAGCGTTACTTTCAAAGAGTTTTTCATTTTCTCTAATCCAACATTCTTGGCAGTAGCATTATGACTGGCGTGATGTCCTGCTTTGTAAAGTACGGTTTTTTCTAATAAATGGTCAGTTTTAATAATCTTTTCTTGTTGATTTTGGTCTTTTACTTTGAATTCTACTTTTCCCCAAGACTGCCAATTACCAAACTGGGCATCCCCTGGAAATAACAGCACAACATCGGCATCAATCAATTCAATTGCTAAAACCAAACTGGTATTGTTGGTATGAGAATTAAGTTTAATCGCTAAACGTTCGGCAGTTCCCAGCCAATCTGCCTGAATGGTTCGCCAGTTATTTGTTTCCATGACGTATTTAAACATCAATTCCGTCAAATTAGGCTCAAACTTTTTGAGATACGTGAAAATTTGCTCTTCAAAATTAGGTTCTAAATCAATATTGGGGTTGATTTTTTTTAAGTCATTTTTTATAATATCAATGTGAGTTCTGATATTTTTCAAAAATGATTTATCTAATTGATAATCGGTCACGATAAATTCTTCATCGAATGGTGCGTTTTTTATCCATTTTTCAGTATTTATATTATTATCAAAATGAGCATTCATAAAAGAGTATTCGTCTTCTGAAAGTGTAGAAGCCGAAAGATATAAATCACCCTCTTTTTTAGAGACATCCGTATAAAGAGCCATTTCATCTTTGGGTGGTCCTAAAACGTAAAAATTCACCCCTTCCCAAGTATCAATCACTTTACCGGGATGGAGATAGACTGGCTTTTTGTCACAAGCATCCTTCACAACCTTGATAGCACTCTGATTTTGACCAATTCTGTTGCTAAGATTTAATTTTTCGTCACCGTCTTCAAAACTCAGTAATTCGCCCAACAAATCTACTCGATTAGAATCCACACCCAGCGAACTTAATTCATTCATGGCTTTTTGGATAGCATTCTGGGAAGATTTTTTGAAATCTTTTAATTTCCTCGCCTCATCATCACTCAGATTTTCAATCCAAGACATCCATATTTCAGAAATGGCAATCCTTTTGTTATCTGTTTGGGTAGCATTCCGAAAAGACTTCTCCGCTTTTTTAAATCCGTTTAGATGGTCTTTGTGTTCGTGAGTTATCACCACGGCATCAAGTGCTTTGCCATTGAGTGTTTTGCGGATAGATTCTCCAATTTGTTCTAATGAATGAAATTTCGCCCCTTTTTCTTTCAAAAACTCTTCGGGTTTCCAAGCACCAAAATCAATGAGTAGGTGTTTGGTATCTTCTTTTTTATCATAATTAAAAAACAGTAAAAAACAGTCGCCAAAGCCTGTTCTGTACATTCTTACAGTAATATTTTTTAGTTTTTTAGACATATCAGCATGAAGATTAATGATTGAGGTTAGTCGCTATGAAGTGCCGCAAAAGGTTCTTTGTCAGTTCTTCCTTTTACTTTATTCTTGGCGGTACTGGCAAATGGGCTTTCTGTTTCCGAAAACATTTCATTGTATAAAATTTGACTTTTTAGCCTTTCTATGTCGTTGATAGGTTTTTTGATAACCTTAATATCGTCACTTCCAGCCATGCCGATTATGATGGTACAGCCCCCTTTAAAATTCAAATTTCGTTTCGCTTTTTCACCTTTTCGTACATATTTTACTTCTGCGTGCTGCAAGAGCGTAAGAATGATATGATTAGCGATTTTACCGTCGGGTCCAACTCGTTGCGAGCGGTGAATTGAGTGAACTTCCGTACTGATATATTTTCGTTCATCTACGGAATCATTGGCTGGGCGAAGGCGATATTTTACTCTGATTTGTTCTATGGTAATATCTTTTTCTTCTTCCGAAACGATATTTTCAGTGAAATTTCGTTGAAAATAGCCAATATCTGGGCGTTCGTTTTTGCCTAATTCCCGGTTAGACTTCTTTTTTTCCTGCAATGTCCAACTTTTATTATAATTCGTTGAAAACATTAATCCCGTCAGATTTTCTAAAATGACTTTATCCTGTTCCGAAACTTCAACTATCATCTCATGGATAACTTTTTTCGTTTCAATGTTCTTATTAAAGATTTCTTCACGGGTTGAATACTCACCGATAGAGTTGAAATAATCTTTGAAAATACTTTCCAATTTAAGATAACATTCTAATCTATTGGGGGCGTTTGTCCAAGATTTTGAAGGTGCAAAATCTTGTTTTAATTCTGAAGGATAGGACAGGCTTTCTACCGATAAGGTACGAATACCAATTGGGTAAATCCCCCAACGTTTGAAAGATTCAACGAAGGCAATTCGGTAATTGGCTGAATCATAAGGTACTAC
>JALONS010000418.1 GCA_025454855.1 Arcicella sp. | reverse complement strand
TTGCCTTATTGCTTCTAATTCCTTACAGTTTTGTGTACATTCTCCTTGCTGATTCAACACGAAGCGATTATTATCTTTATCTAATACCTCGTATTCTCTTGTAGCATCTCTATATTTTATATCTTTGAAAACAAAGGGAACAATCTTAGCATTAAATTTATTGATTAAACCCATTTGATTTTCACCTTTTGAGGCAATGGCGAAACCATTTTTAAAATATTCAAGCGTGTTGTAATCAGGAGTTACTTGTAGTTTTCCTCTGGGGTCGAGATAGCCAAATTTTCCATTGTCGTGTTGTACTAAGTAATAATCTTCTGATGCCATCAAAATAGTTTTGAATTGACACTTAGCCAAATATTTTCCAGTAGTATCCAACGTTCCCCAAAGTCCATTCTGACGAATAAAGAAAAATTGATGTTTACTTACAGCCTGTACAAAATCAAATGGTTCGGGCGTAATTACTTTAAAATCTTCGCCACGCACCAGCATAAACTTCACATTTTTATTTTTGTCTTCGTTTCGGTATGCTCTTACCACAATACAATTATGCACCATTGAATCCGTTACAGTATAATTGATTTTACCCGCATCTGGGTATTTAGTAATCGGCAAAATAACCGTACTACCATTCACATCAATTACTTTATCGGCTTTGCAAGTACCAATTTTTTTGCCTTTTTCGTCCAAATTACAGCTAACCGTTTCTTTCACTACCAAAAGACCCTTTTTATTGATTTTACCAACCGATTCGTATTCCAATGGAATTACTTCTGTTCCTTTCAAGTTAATGAATCCGTATTTCAATCCTTTACCAGCAATTTCTTTGCTTACGGGTAATAACTCAAATTCCCCAATCGCACCAATGGTGTTAAATTGTGGCTCGATGACCGTTTTTAAGTCTTTATCAATCAAACCGAATAAATTATTGTCACCTTGAATGATACCTAAACCACGAGCATCAAAATCACTAATTTTTTTGTAAATTTTACTTACTCTAAAATCATTGATGTTAATTAATTGTTGTTTGGTATCGCTGATGCCTTTTACAAACCCAAAATTATCAACGTCGGTGATTACATTAAAATCAGGTTTCCAAAGTATTTCACCGTTTGAGTTGATTAGTCCTACTTTTTTATTAAGGTAGATTTTGAATAAATTATCTTTTCCAGATGGCTCAACCAAGTCGTAACTGGCATCCGCAATTGCTCCCTCACCCAACTTGAAAATGCCCCATTTTGCATTGATTTTGACCCCCAAAGTATTATCATTCAATACGATGATTTCGTCGTAAAGTTGAGAAACAGGCTTCGTAGTTTTGTCGTAATTGTTATCAATCAAAGCCATTTGATTGCTTTTCAGTTTAACCAACGTCAAACCTTTAGCGAGTGCTTTTGCCTCCACAACGTTTGCCAAAGCATCGCTTTCTGTGCCTAAATTATCAATGAAATGCCATTCTTGGCGTTTCACAAGGGCTTTACCACCGTTAAAAGTTTCAGCTTTTTCGTACTGGCAAGCAATTACTTCATCTCCGCAGAGATTTATGTAGCCCCAAACGCCGTCTTTTTTAATTCGTGCTAAACCTTGTTTGTAGTTTTCCACAAATCCATAGCGAACATTATTGCGAAGTCTATCCAAAGGAAAGGCTAAAATATCCCGTCCGTCCAAATCTTTGCTGGCTAATAAACCAATGCCAGATTTATTGTTGAAACACGTAACGGTATTCGCATTTTTAGTAGGGTCACTACTGTTTTTGGAAGCTGGTGTGGTTGTTTTAGAGACTGGAGTTTCGTTGGTAACGATTTGCTGATTGAAAGTCAGTATTTTAGAAGGCTCAATTTTTGTTTCCAATGAAGCCAACTGAGAAAAAGAATAGGCTTTGGCAGTGCCAGAATATGCCAGCAATCCTATTGCTAAACATAATTGTTTCATAACATTTATGGATTTTAAGTAAGGGTTATTCCAAAACTAATTTCCTTCATTTTTCGTGCCAAAAGGCTCAATAGCAAAACATACGGTATTAATAATGGAAAGGATTTGTAATTTTTTATCTTCTGTGCGGTTGAAGATAAAATTACTCAGCAAGCATTGGCGGGGGCTTGATGACGGGAATGATTTAATAGTTTCAAAAATAATTGAAAGTTTTGTAATGTCCAAATATTTGACTACTTTTTTCATTTTCAGGGCATTATTCTAATTTGAACCACTATACGTAAGCCCCAAAGTGGCACTTGTTTGGCTGTTTAACACCCCTGTTACATTGAAATTTTCATAAGTATTTTCAAATGATGCCAAAATAGCAATATGTTTACCAACTTTATAAGAGATTTGGGTTGATGAATTCCAACGGTAATTATTATCAATCAAAGAAGGTTGGAGGAAAAGAACGCTTTGGAAGAAGAACTTTTCAGGAATGATGTCATATTTTAGTCTAATTCTGGTAGAATTTCGGAATATATTTTTGTCATCTTTAATCAGATAATCTGTTATCTCTTTTACAAAAGCATTACTAATACTCAGTTTAACCAATGATTTGGGATTTTTTCTACCACCAATAATTTTCCAGCCAATCCCAACACCTACACTGTATCGTGAAGCGATTTTACGTAGATTACTTTGTTCAAAATTGCCGAAGAGAATCCCATAAACATCTTTTTGGGCGTAAAATAAAGTGGAATTGAAATCGACGAAGAACTCCCTTTCTTGTAAAATATCCGAGTTTGTTCCGTATTGGAAGCGTGGAGATGAAAAAAAACCAAAAATGGAAGTTGGTTTCTCAAAATTTAAGGTAGCTTTTACATTCACCAAATGTCGATTCACGTTACCAGAATTGGTAGAACCATCCACACCAAAACTGTAAAACCACACGGGTAATACCTCCTTTTCAGCAGGTGTTTCAGCATCTTCACTACCATCTTGGTCGTCGTTTTGGGTTGTATCTTTTGGGGCTGTACTTGAAAGCTGTTTGTTTTTAATTTTAGTGCTATCGGTTTGTTGGGCTGTTAAAACATGGAGAATATTGAAGAAAACG